>CALVTA010000056.1 GCA_944359735.1 uncultured Bacilli bacterium
CGTGTATAACTATAATATTATATTTATATTTAGTGGGACATTTTTACTTATTTTTGAAAATTAAAACGAGACATTTTCACTAATTAATCACAAGTTAAATTAGGTTGGCTTTTAACAAGTGTCTTTTGAAGTTTACTTGTCGAATATTTCAAACTGATTGCAGGTTTTTCTTCAAAACTTTCATCTGTTAACCCATAATCTTCTAAAATTAAATCGTGTACTTTATTTGTCACTTCTATTTGTACTTTTTCTTCATCAGTTAAATCTTTCTTACTATCTAACTCATTAAACATATTTTCATATCTTGCTATTTCTTCTTGATGCTCTATTCTCCATTGTACACCAGGTCCACCAATTTTTTTACGAGGAGATGGATAAGGATTTTTTTGATCATATAATAATTCTAATCTATCCATTATTCTATTTAACTCTGTTTCTCTTAATTCCTTACTTTCCAATGTTTGATATATATTAATACCTCCAATTCGCATTGTTTTATATTCACTAGGTATTTTAAATTCCCAACTTCTTCCTTCGGCATAACTAAAATCAAATAATTTTATACACTTCTCATCATTTACTTTTAAAGAAATGTCTAAACTCTCAAAGCCTTCATCATTACCAGTAATTTTTACTGGAGCATCAATATTATTAAATAAACTTATCGCCCTATTATAAATATTATATATTGCAACTTTCTTATAAATATCTAATTCAGATAACATCTTTCTATCATTACTATCAATATAATCTTTTACAACAGAAAACTCTAACTCTATTAAAGAATTTAAGTATTCAGCCATAGAATTATTAAGTATCCCTCTATATCTTTTCAACATTTCTAATAACTCTTCTTTTGTTTTGACCTTATTCCAATTGTCACTAAATCTTGCAAGTCTCATATAAACAAACCTCCCTAATTGATCTCTTAATACTTATTTTATCATATAACTAAATATATTTGTACTATAAAAGGAGAACTTAATCTCCTCATCACTTAATCTTTATTACCTTTTAAATAAGAATATATTGGATAATTAAGGACACAGATTAATAATCCTATTACACCTACTACTATACCAATTAACATATCAGTCCCTTCAGGATTATCTACCATAACTCTACTCATTCCAAAGCCCATAATTAAGGCTCCTACTACTCCTATTATCCAAGTAAAAACTATTCCCCAGTTTATTTTACCCTGTACTTTCTTAGGATGAGAATTTCTATAAACAGGAATTATACAAAGTAAAATAATAAAACCTACAATACTAACAACAACACCTGCATTAAATAGATTCCACTCTGGTATTAAACACATACACATACCTACTGCAAAAATTAATCCTCCAATAGTACCTAGAATAATTTCTAATAAAGTATCTTTCTTCATTATTACCTCCTACTTCTCATTACCATTATTTCTTCTAGCTTCTTCCTCTTCTTTTAATCTAGCTTTCGCTTCTTCAACTGTTTCCCCATCTTTAGTTAGAAACTGATCAACGAATTTATCTTCTATTTTAGTGTAGCCTTCAACAACACTATCACTCATCTTTTTAAATCCAGAAGTAACTCCATCACTCATTTTCTTAAAACCAGTTGTAACTCCTTCAGCAATCTTTTCATTCGCTTTAACTAATTTTGATTTAGCCATAATAATTCTCCTTTCTTTTAAACAACACTTGTTTAGTTATTACAATTTAAGTATAATATTTACAAGGAATGAAAACAATCATCAATTTAACAACATTTGTTGGAATAAAGGAGTTTTTATGAATAAACCAAATAATAAAAGAAAAAAAGAATCAATCGAAAGAATAGAAAAGATATTTTTAAATCTTATTCAAAGTAAAGAGATTAATGAAATAACAGTAACAGAAATATGTAAAGAAGCAGGACTTAATAGATCTACTTTCTATGCTAATTATTTAGATGTCTATGACTTAGCAGATAAAATAGTAGAGAAAATTGAAAATAATGTTTTCCAGTTATATGAAGAAGAAAGAGAAACTAAAAATAATACTAATGACTATTTAAAACTCTTTAGACATATAAAAGATAATCAAATATTTTATAAGACTTATTTTAAATTAAATAGAGATAAACACTTTATTATTAAAGAATACGATACTAATCTTGCTAAAGAGTTTTATGATAATAAATATATAGATTATCATATGGAATTCTTTATGGCAGGACTTAATGCCATTGTTAAGAAGTGGTTAAATAATGGATGCAAGGAAAGTCCTGAAGAAATTAATAAGATATTAAAAGATGAATATAAAAGTAAAAATTAGCAATTTTTTAAGGGAAATAAGCAAGTATTTTAATACTTCTTTTTTTATAATGAATAAAGAAAGGAGAAAGTTTTATGATATTAACAGATGAAATATGTGATAAGTTATGTGAAGCTGCTAAAGAAAAAAGCAAAGAGTTAGATATTGATATTAGTTTTGCAATTTGCGATGAGGCAGGACTTCTTAAAATTTATAGAAGATATGGTAATGCTTTAGTCTTAAGTATTACTTTAGTACCTGGTAAAGCTTATACTTCTACCATTACTAGAGCAAAAACAAAAGATGTTGCCAAAAATGCAATTGAAGGTGGTAGTTTATATGCAATACAGTCAAATGATCCTAAAATTACTTTAGTAGCAGGTGGTTATCCTCTATTTGTAAATGATAAAATAGTTGGAGGAATCGGAGTTGGTGGTGGTACTGAAGAAGAAGATTGTACTATCGCTGAATATGTTCTAAAAGTATTTAATGAACTTACTAATAATTAAAGACATAAGTTACTAAACCTATGCCTTTTTTAATTTATCACTTAAAACTATAATATCTTCTTTAGGTGTTCTATTAAACATCTTCTTATAATCATTTATAAACTGAGAAACACTTTCATACCCTACTTCTAAAGATGCTTCTGTTACACTAAATTTTTCATCTATCATAAGTCTTCTCGCTTCTGTTAATCTAAGTCTCTTTTGACATTGTAAAGGTCCCATCCCTACTGCTTGTTTAAACTTCTTATGAAAATTAGAGACACTCATATTAGTTTTGTCTGCTAAATCTTTGGTATTAAAAGAACTCTTATAATTATTTTTAATATAATTATTAATTTCATATATATCATCAAGAGAAGAAAGATTAGTAATACTTTGGATAAACTTTTTACCTTGACTACCACATAGTATATTAAAGATAACCTCTTTTCTTAAATGTTTCTCCATATACTTTAATATATCTTTATCATTTACTAACGATATTAACTTATCTATGTCATAATAACTCTATTATCTGATTTTTCCATTAATTCATCAGATAATTCTTCTTTTATAATCTTATTTATTAACTCATCATCTAAATCTAATATAACAGAGATTATTTCTGTAACAGTAAATTCTATTGTTAATCCAAGAATATCATTATTATTAGATAAAGAATAACAAGACCTAGGCATATCTATAGAGGAAATAGAATAACTTCCTTTGGAATAATCTAAAATACCTGATATAGTATGTAATCTAATATCACCATCTAATACCAAGAATAAATAAGGATTACTAGTAGATGGAAAATTAATTTCTTTAGTTTTATATTGATAAATATTAAGATAAGAAATATCTATATCAAGATTATTATTCATTAAATTTCTTACTTTAGTAGTTATGTTATCTATCTTCACTCTAATCACCTCTACTTCTTATCATTATATAGTTCATCTAACCTTTCTTCAATATTTTTTATAGTCTTTTTTAAAGCATCTATATTAGTATCATCCTCTTTAGTAGTATCATTATTAACATCAAGTGTTACTTTTTGTGAAGCATAAGTTTGCATTGTAAGACCAACTAATTGTAACCAGTTACCAATACTATCCTGTTCTTCTATAGATAATTCTTGGGCTAAAAGAAGACCTATTAAAAAAGCAGATGTTGTAAAACTATAAGGACCAACACTAAAAACTATTCTTTCCATAAGTATCACTACCTATTAAAAATATTAATCTTTATAGTATATGCAAAATATTAATTTGTGTATTTCTTATAAAATGAACAGTCTTCATCGTGAGAATTGATAATACCTATCGCCTGTAAATAAGAATAAATAATAGTGCTTCCTACAAACTTCATACCTCTTTTCTTCAAATCAACTGATATAGCATTTGATAAATCGTTAGTAGTCTTATCTGTTTCATAAATTATTTTATCTTCAGTAAATACTTTTAAATAATTATAAAAACTATCATACTCATTTTTTATATCTCTAAAAATATTAGCATTATTTATACTAGCTTTTATTTTTAATTTATTCCTAATAATATCTTTATTATCTAGTAATACTTTAACCTTTTTATCATCATAGGAACAAACTTTATCTAAATCAAAATTATCATAAGCTTTCCTAAAATTCTCTCTTTTATTTAAGACACATTCCCAAGATAGCCCTGCTTGAAATGATTCTAATATTAGCATTTCAAATAAATATTTATCATCATAGTTAGGTACTCCCCACTCTTCATCGTGATATTTAACATATAAAGGATTATTTAAATTACACCACTTACATCTTTTAATCATAATGCCGTTCCTTTCTTCGGAATAAATAATTTTTCCATATTAACTTTCTCATGATTTAATAAATAAACTTTCTTATCAATACCACCTGCATAACCAGTTAAACTACCATTTGATCCTACTACTCTATGACACGGTATAATTATCGAAATAGGATTATGACTAACTGCACCTCCTACCGCTTGACTAGACATCTTTTTAAGACCTTTTTGTTTTGCAATACTTTTATAAGTAATAACTTCCCCATATGGTATTTCACAAAGTATCTTCCAAACACTTTTTCTAAAGTCACTACCTAAAGGATTTAAATCAAGTTCATTTATACTAGGTTTTTCTCCCTTAAAATATCTATCTAGCCATTCTTTAGTCTTAATTAATATTTCTGTATCTTCCTCTTTAATTTCATCTTTTAAATTAGAAAGATAATACTTCTGTCCTTCTATCCATAAACCTATTAGTCTATTGTTTTTAGAGGCTAGTAAGATATCTCCAACTGGAGATTTATAATGAGTAGTATAAATCACTTGAATCACTCCTTTACATCATTCATCTTTCTTAAACCATCTGTAGTTAATAAATATAAACTACCAACTACTTCTTCTATATATTTCCTATCATGTGAAACACTTATTATTGTACCACTAAATTCTCTCAAAACCTTTCTAATAACAGGATTAGATAAAGGGCTCACATTTCTAGTAGGTTCATCTAATACCAAAACATTACACTTATCAAGAACTAATTTCATTAAAAACAACTTAGCTTTTGTTCCATTACTTAAATCTTTTATTTTTCCTGTCATTTCTTCTCTTGTAAATTTCATATTTCCTAAATACATCCTCGCTCTAGTAATATCATCTTTATAATTACTTGGAGCGATAAAATCTAACACATATTCATAATCAGTTAAAATATCATCATAGTTTTGAGGCATATAACCTACTTTAATATCTTCTCTTAACTTTAACTCTTCATAAATAATTTTAATTAAAGTAGATTTACCTACGCCATTTTTACCTACAATACATAAATGAGTATTACCTATTACTTCTAATTTAATATTTTTAGATAAAACTTTACTATTAATCTTTAACTCTTTTAAATCTAAATTAATAACTACTTTTGTCTTTGAAACTTGCACATCTTCAAAAAAGAAATTAATACCTTCTTCTACATCAGGTAATTCAGTAATAGTAGTATCATCTAACTTTCTTTCTTGTGATTTTAATGAATGCATCTTCTTTTTTAACAATCTTGCCCCATGAGGATCACTTCTTGAAATAGTATTTTGTTGATACTCTACTTTTTGCATAACCTGTCTTAATTTTTCCTGCTTCTTAATAAAATCTCTTTTCTCATTTTTTGCTACTTGTCTTTGTTTATCTATCATCCTAAGTCTTTTAGAAACATAAGTATCGTAATCAATCTTTAAAAGCGTATATCTACAATCTGTCTTACCTTTTATCTGTTCTAAATGTAGAATCATATTAGCAGTATTAGAAAGTAGACTCTCATCATGAGAAACATAAACAATAGGTTTTGAGGTACTATTAATAAATTTCTCTAACCACTCTAAAGTTTCTATATCTAAATCATTAGTAGGCTCATCTAAAAATAAAATATCAAATTCTTCTAGTAATAATTTTAATATATTTACTTTTACTTTCTCTCCACCTGATAAAGACATTATTTTTTGTTCTAATATTTCATCTTCTAAATTAAATAGTTCTAAATACTTATAAAGTTCACTTATTTTATTATAATAGTCTTCTTCACTACTAAATAGATAATCATATACTTTGTTAGTTAAATTATCTTCACTAATTACTTGTTCTAAATATCCAACTCTATTCCCTTTTAAATTAATAGTTCCTCCTGTCTCTCCATAATCACACATAGAAAGAACAGCTTTAAGTAACGTAGATTTACCATTACCTTCTTCACCAATAATCGCTAACTTATCTCCTTTATTTAAAGTTAAAGATAAGTCTTTAATTATATATCTACCATTTACTAATATAGTTAAGTTTCTTATTTCTAACATTATGCCTTCCTTTCTGGCATAATCAAAGTTTATGCCTAACTTATTTAGCAATTATTCTCAATTTTCTCACCTCCGAATTGCTGTTTTAATATTTTTATCAGGCAATATTAATTTTTTATATTCTTTACATCTAGTTTTATAAAATTTCAAACTACCACATACTATTTCATATGCATTCCTTTCTTGGCTTCTATATTCCATTTTATCACACCATATATATTAATCAATAAGTATCCAACAGAAACAAGCAACATCATTATAGAACCATTTCCTTTATCTATAACAGTTATAATCCAAATTATTAAATCAATAATATTGTTTACTAACCAAAGCCACCAAGACTCCTTAAACCTTAAAATCATTAAAACTACACCACATAAATTTATACAATTTGAACTAGCATCCATAAATGCTAATCTTTGTCCAGGTAGTAAACTTAATAAATACCCAAGAACAAAACTACTTATAATACAAGATAACGTAATTATGATTGAATTTTTTTTAGTAAATTCTCTTACTTTTACATTCTTATCATTATCTAAATTTTTCTTCCAAGATAAATAACCATATATTTGTAATGGTGCAAATACAAATATATAAAAGAAAAATATTCCAAACAAATTATTTTTAAACGCAACATATCCCATTAAAAGATAATTTATTAACCCTAATATGTAATTTACTCTTTTTCCCTCACTAGCAAAATAAGCACATAATAAACCTGTTGCTAATATAGTTCCACCGACTAATAAATCTTTCGCAATGATTCCAGATATTATAGACATTAATAAACATATAAAAATTACACCAATATATTTCCCTTTCATACAAAAACTCTCCATTTCTTCTATTTTATCACGAAATGTTTTTAATTACACGATTATATTCCAAACTGTTAAATAAAATAGAAAGTTCCCGTGTAAATATATAAAGGGAATTAAGTTCTTTAATATAAAATCAAGGGCGAGTGTAACGAGTTTTAATCTTGATTTGAGTTTAGGTAAAAATAAAAGTTGACAAAGAAAAAGTGAAAATGTGTTATCCACAGATTCACTTTTTTAGTAC
>CALVTA010000057.1 GCA_944359735.1 uncultured Bacilli bacterium
GCAGATATTATTATCAGTACTT
The DNA here is from genome assembly GCA_944359735.1 of uncultured Bacilli bacterium. Lineage (GTDB taxonomy): Bacteria > Bacillota_I > Bacilli_A > RF39 > UBA660 > Onthousia. The sequence goes on from CALVTA010000057.1 coordinate 23, forward strand.
GGAGTAGCAATTTTAGTTGTAGCTGTTGTAGGAGTATCATTTGCGGCATTTAGTTATAGTAAAACTGGTACAAAAGTAAACACTATTACTACTGGTACTATTACAATGAGTTATAGTGAAACTACTAATGGTATTAATTTAGTTGATGCTTTGCCAATGACTGATACACAAGGAAAAGCTTTAACAGGTGAAAATAATGTTTTTGATTTTACTGTAAGTGCAAATATTACTGGTACTACTACAATTAATTATGCAGTAACAGCTACTAAAGAATCAGATAGTACTTTAGCAGATGATGCAGTTAAAGTTTATTTAACTGATATTAGTTCTGGTGGTGACACTCAAGTAGTAGCACCTACTAAAGTTTCTGCTTTAGGTAAAACTGGAGCTTCAGAAGTTTCAGGTGCACCAGAAGATCAATATAAGCTTACAACAGGTACATTTAGTGCTACTGGTACTAAATCATATCGTTTAAGAATGTGGGTAGCAGATGATTATTCTAGTTTAGGAACATCTGGTGCTTACAAACTTAGAGTTAATGTCTATGGTGCAGCAGCAGCACAATAGGATTATATGTCTTATAAAAGTGTCTAATCTCTGACACTTTTTTCTTTTTTATGAAATTCTATTGCTCTTTATCTATATTTTATGTTATAGTTTTTATTGTAGAAGGAGGTTAGACAATGAAAGATAATAATTCTAAGCAGATATTATTATCAGTACTTGGAGTAGCAATTTTAGTTGTAGCTGTTGTAGGAGTATCATTTGCGGCATTTAGTTATAGTAAAACTGGTACAAAAGTAAATACTATTACTACTGGTACTATTACTATGAACTATGTTGAAGCTGAAAATGCTATCAACTTGACTAATGCATTACCTATGACTGATGCAGTAGGTAAAGCTTTAGCAGATGAAAATCAATATTTTGATTTTACTGTAAGTGCAAATATTACTGGTACTACTACAATTAATTATGCAATAACAGCTACTAAAGAAGATAGTACATTACCTGATACAGCTGTTAAAGTATATTTAACTGATATGGATAGTGATGCAGATGAGGAAATATTAGCTCCAACTAAAATTAGTGAGTTAACTACAACTACTGCTGGTGAAACTTCAGGTGCACCAGAAGGTCAATACGAACTTACAACTGGTACATTTAGTGCTACAAGTTCACATGATTATCGTTTAAGAATGTGGGTAGCAGATGACTATAGTGTTACTGGTTCTGCTGCTACTTATAAATTAAAAGTTAACGTTTATGGTGCAGCAGCAGCACAATAAAAAGTGTCAATGACACTTTTTATTTTCTTGCTAATTTTATATATATATGATATATTTTTAATGTAGGAGGCTGTTTTATGAAAAAGAAAGATGACTCTAATAATTCTAAATCTATAATTTTACTTATAATTTGTATTATTGTCTTGATTTTGGCCGTAGTAGGAGTAAGTTATGCAGCAATTTTTTATTCTAAGACAGGAGAAAAAATAAATAGAGTTACAACTGGCACTATAACTATGAGTTATAGTGAGACTACTAATGGTATTAATTTAACTGATGCATATCCTATGACTGATGATGTTGGTAAAACTTTGAGTCAGGAAAATCAATATTTTAATTTTACTGTAAGTGCTAGTGTAGGAGGAAATGCTATAATAAATTATGCTGTTACAGCTGTAAAGGAGAATGATAGTACACTTCCTGATAATGCTGTCAAAGTTTATTTAACTAGTACTAATGGAGGTAGTGAGACTCAAATTCTTGCTCCTACGAAGATTTCTGACTTGGAAATTACTAATTCAAATAATTCAGGTGCACCTGATGGACAATATATACTTGCAACTGGTAATTTTACAGAAACTGTTTCTAATAATTATTGTTTAAGAATGTGGATAGCTAATGATTATGTTCTTCCTGATTTTACTCAAACATATAAACTTAGAGTTAATGTCTATGGAAATGTAGCAGTTTAGTTAATTTAGAGGATAGTGCAGTTTATCTGTACTTTTTTCTTTACCTAAAAAAGTTAATGTGATACAATTATTTTAAAGATATGAGGGAGTGTTATAATGAAAAGTCAGAATTATAGCGATGAGATTATAAAAAAAGATTCTAATAATAAATTATTTATCATTATTATTGCTTTTTTAATTTTTATTATTATGGTTATTGGTGTTTCAGCGATAACTTTTACTTATACTAAAGAAAAGAAGAGTATCAATACAATAAGTACAGGTAATATATATTTAAATTATACAGAAGATACTAATGGCATTAATATTACTAATGCATATCCTATGGCAGATGATGTCGGTAAAGTTTTGACTAATGAAGATCAATATTTTGATTTTTCTGTTGAAGCTTCCATTACTGGTGATGTTGTGGCAAATTATGAAATTTCTGCTGAGAAGGATACTTCTTCTACATTAAATAATGATGAAGTTAAATTATATTTAGAAAAGAAAGTTAATAATTCTTATCAAGAAGTTATGGCTCCTAAATATTTTACTCCTCTTAAAGAAAGTACTGACTTGGGTACTATGGCAGGGTCTATGTTACTTGATAGTGGTTCGATTTCAAAGAATGCTATTGTTAACTATCGTTTAAGAATGTGGGTTGATGCTAATACAATTTTAGATAATTTGGAAAAAAGTTTTGGTGTTAGAGTGTCTATTAAAGCAAAAGTAGATTTAGCTGATTAATATTTTCTGTCATTTTTCTCCTTTTCTTCTTTTTTTAATTGTGTTATTATGTATAAAGAATATTAAGTGGGTGATAACTTGATGAAAAAAAATGTTAAAACTAAATTAACTACACTGAAAAAAATACTTCATTTTATTACAACGGTTTTGATGTATTCTATATGTTTAATAATGATTCTTGTATTTTTAGTGTTTGTGGTTAATTTTATAGATAAACAGTATAATTTAAAATCTGGTGCTAATAAGAAAGATCTTTTTTCTGCTTATACTATAGTTAGTCCTTCGATGGTTCCATCTATCAATGTTTTAGATGTTATTGTTACCAAAAGAGTTGATAATCCTGAGGATTTGAAGAAAGGAGATATTATTACTTTTAATTCTACTGACTATCGATATTCAGGAGTGCTTGTTACTCATAGAATCATTGATATAGAAAAAACTAGTAGTGGAGAATATTTATATACTACAAAAGGTGACAATAATAATACTCAAGATTCTTCAAGAATTAGTTTTAATGAAATATATGGTAGAGTCTTATTTAGAATTCCAAAGATAGGTTATATTCAATATTATCTTAGCTCTATCCTAGGTTGGGTTGCTATTATTATAGCCCCTGCTGTTATGATCATTGGTTATGACATTTATAAACTTGTTAAAACTTTGAAATCTGGAGATAAACGTAGTAATAAAAAGAAAAAAAGTTCTAGAAAAAAAGGGAAAACCAAAAAGGGGAAAAAAATTACTGATAAAAAGAAAGAAGCGAGGTTTAAAAAATGAAAAAGATGGTTTTATTATTATTAGCGGGAGTTGCTTTGTTTGCATTTATTCTTGCTACTTCTATGTTATGGTATAAATTCTTTTATGGTAGTCCTGATGTTATTAATAATGTTAACTCTGTTAAGGTTCAGTTGGATGATACAAATAATACAATTGATGAATCTGGGTTAATACCTCTTAGTGATGATATGGCTATGAGTTTAACTCCATATGAATTTAAAGTTGAAAATACTGGTGATACAGCTGTTACTTATAATGTTTTATTAGAAGATAATATTGTTAATGATGATTCTACTTATAATAATAAAAAATTACTTTCTAGAAATCAGTTAAGATATCAGTTATTATTAAATGGTAAAATAATTAAAGTAGGTAATTTAAACAAAATAAAAAATAATGTTTTGGATACTAGAAATATTGCTTCTGATCAAGTTAATAATTATCAGTTACGCATTTATGTATCAGAAGATGCTCAAGATACTTCTTGGCAGGATAAGTATTATCATTTTGAAATTAGTGTACAAATGGAGGAAGAAGATATATGAAAAAAATTTTATTAGAATATGCTAATATTTTCGCTTATACATTGACTGGATTATTATTTGGTCTTGCTTTCTTTTTACTCTTTATAAATTTCTATCATATGCAAGAATTAGCTACTGTGGTTGATGTTAAAGCATATAATGAAACTAATAAAGCTGAAGTTTTAAATAAAGTTGGAATTATTAAAAATAATATAAATGTTTATGATCAATTATCTTATAATGGTTCTCTTAATATTTATGGACTTAATACTGTTCAACTAAAGCTACAAGATTGTATTGATATTATAGAAAGTAATGATATGATGAAATATCTTGATTTAGATGAAATTGGTATTCAAGATAGTTATAATTTTACAATTGATTTTAAAAATAAGATATTAAATGATTGTTTAGTTATGCAAATTAAATCTATGTTTAATACGGATACTGTGGCAACTTTACCTAATTTTAATGTTATAAAACCTTATATTGATCTTGATCTCGATAATTTAATTGGATCAACTAGTTATGTTCAAAATAATATTGAAAATTCTGATCATTATTATTTTAGTACTGATACTAATAGAACTAACTTTTTTGATCTGGTTGATGATAGTTATGTTGATGTTATGAATAATTATCAAAGTGCTTTAGATTTACTTGTTGAGATTTCTAATTGGTATAGAAACGTTGTGGTAGGAGGTTAAGATGAAAAAGATTTTTAATTTATTATTCTATGGTTTAAAATTTCTCCTTTTAATAGCAGCTTTTGGTCTAACTTTATTTATTTTTATTAGAATGAATGTAAGATTAGAGAAAAGCATGGTATCAATCATGCCTGAGATGATACCTTTTGTTGTTTTGTTGATATTATTTATAGTTAATATGATTTTTAGACAAAAAGGCGTTACTGATAATATTTTTTATAATTTAACATGTTGTTTAGTATTAAGTATTATTATTTGTGTAGCTTTAAGAGCTATGTTCGATACTAATATGGTTCTTAATGGTAAATATGGTTATGGAGTTGATTTTAATTTTTTTGATAACTTTGTGTCATATATTAAAATAATGTTGTATGGTTTATCTATAGCTAATATATTATTTATGTTTAGAGAGAAAGATAAAGATTTGGTTGCAAAAAGTTCTAAGCGTACAAAAAAAGCTTAGTTCTTTTTATATAAATTTAGAATTTGTATTGAGAACCTTTTATCTATATGTTAATCTATTAATTGGATTGGAATGAGTGTTTGATGAGTGATTTTATATTCAAAAAGAAATTTGGTCAAAATTTCCTACAAAATAAAAGTATAATAAAAAAAATAGCTAAAATAGGAGAAGTAGAGTCTAATTCTTTAATTATAGAAGTTGGTCCTGGTAGTGGAAATTTAACATTTGTTTTAGCTGATTTATATAAAGATAGTAAAATTCTTGCCTATGAAATTGATAATAGTTTAAAAGAAATTCTTATTGATAGAGTTAGTAGTTATGATAATGTTGATGTTTTCTTTACAGATTTTTTAAAGACCAATTTAAAAGATGATACTAAGAATTATAATTATAATAAATTGTATTTTATTAGTAATGTTCCTTATTACATAACAACACCTATTCTTTTTAAATTAATTGAAAGTGATTTGCAATTTGAAAAAATTGTGATGATGGTTCAAAAAGAAGTAGGTGATAGGTTTTGTAGTTCTGTTTCTAAAAAGGAATATGGAGCTTTAACTGTTATTTTAAATTATTATTTTGAAATAAAAAAAGAATTTATTGTTGATCGTAATCAATTTTATCCTCGACCTAATGTTGATAGTGTAATTGTTTCTTTTACTAATAGAAATAATAAGGAAAAACTTAATGATAAAGAATTTTTTTTAAAATTAGTTCATGATAGTTTTCAATTTAAAAGAAAAACATTACGTAATAATTTGAAAATGTATGATTTAAAAGTAGTGCAGAGAGTTCTTAATAAGTATGGATATGACCTTAATATTAGAGCAGAAGCTTTAACTTTTAGGGTGTTTGTGGATATTGCTAATGCTTTATCTTTGGAATAATAATTATTTATAAACATATAATTTTATGGGTGAATTGTATGTTTAAGATAGGTGATTATGTAACTAGAAATTCTTATAGTAATGATATTTTATTTGTTATTGTTAATATTGTTGATGATATTGCATATTTAAAGGGTGTTGATGTTAGACTTTATGCTGATAGTAATTTGGAAGATTTAGTACTTACAAAAATAGATTTAAAAGAAACACAAAATATTAATGATCGTAATGAAGCTTTAAAGATGAAAGATATGCTTAATTTAGATAGAAATGAATATTTTTATTTGCCTGGTAGAATAATGCAAATTGATAGCGATAATTTTTATTTAAAAAGATGCATAGATTTTTATAAAGAATTACATCTCGAAGCATATGGAGTTAGATTAGATGAAGATAATTTTGAAAAAGAGGTTGTTAGTTGTCTAAAAGAGTATAAACCTGATATCTTAGTTATTACGGGTCATGATTCATTTAAAAAGAACAAAGATAAAAATAAAATAGATAGTTATCAAAATTCTTTAAATTTTGTAAAAACAGTATTGAAGGCCAGGGAGTATGAACGGAATCAAGATAAACTTATTATTATAGCTGGAGCTTGTCAGTCTTTTTATGAAGATTTAATTAAAGCAGGTGCAAACTTTGCTTCAAGTCCTAAAAGAATTAATATTCATGCTTTAGATCCTGCTATTATTGCCAGTGCTGTAGCTTTATCCCCTAAGAATAAAGAAATAGATTTAATCTCTTTACTTTCTAAAACTCATTATGGTAGTGATGGCATGGGTGGCATTATTACTAATGGTGTTATGTATGTGGGGTATCCTAGATGAATATAGATAAAGTTCGTAATGAGGTTAAGTTGCAAGAAGGAGAAATTTTACATTTTAAATTTAATGGTAGTAGAAATCAAATAGTAGAATTTGATGGGAAAATAATAGAGACATATCATTCTATATTTGTAGTTAAATTAGTTGATGATAATAATATTAAATCTTTTTCATATAGTGATTTGATTACATCAAGTTTGGAAATATTAAAATGATTCTCTAGAAAATTCTGATATTTAGTTAAAGTAAACTCTTGACAATGTTTTAAAAATATTCTTGCAAAAGTTTATTAACTGTTATAGAATTAAAGTATGAAGACTTAGTGTTAGGAGGAGACATATGAAAATTACATCTGTAAATGTACGTAAAATTGAAAAAGAAGGAAGTCGCATGAAAGGAATTGCATCTGTTTTAATTGATGATTCTTTTGCAGTTCATGATATTAGAATTATTGAGGGAGATAATGGTTTGTTTATTGCTATGCCTAGTAGAAAGACTCAAGCTGGAGGATATCGTGATATTGCACATCCGATTAATCCAGAAGTTAGAGCAATGTTTCAAGATAAAATTATTGAAGCATATAATAACATTAAAGATGAAGATACTAAAGAAGATTAATTCTTCTTTTTTTCATATTTATTTTTCTTTTGCATATCATTTATTAGGTGATGATATGGAAA
>CALVTA010000058.1 GCA_944359735.1 uncultured Bacilli bacterium
TCTTTTATTCTTTATTTTATTCTATCAAAAAAAGATAGATTTTTAAATCTCTATCTTCTTAAGTTAATAACATTGGTCTTCTGACTCTTAGCCTAGGGCAATATCTAGTATCATCATAACCATAAATCCTAAGATTGTAAATAAGGCCATTAGGTCTTTTTTCTTATTGGTTTGACTTTCTGGGATTAATTCTTCTACTACTACATAAATCATAGCTCCAGCTGCAAATGATAGTAAAAATGGTAATATTAATTGTATTTTTAAAACTAATAAAGCTCCAATGACTGCTGCGATTGGTTCTACTATTCCTGATAATTGACCAAAGAAAAATGCTTTACCTCTTGAGTAACCTTCACGTCTTAGTGGTAGAGAAACTGCACTTCCTTCAGGAAAGTTTTGGAGTCCTATACCAAGAGCAAGAGTTAAAGCACTTGCTAAAGTAGAGCCTGTTAGAGAGTAAGCAAGAGAGCCAAAAGCTACTCCTACTGCCATTCCTTCTGGAATATTATGAAGAGTGATGGATGATATTAACATAAAGCATCTTTTAGCTTTAGAACTATTTTTATCTTTTCTTTTTTTATCTAAATAATCATAGACTTTATCGCCAATAAAGAGTAATACTCCTCCACTTAAAAAACCTAGAGAAATTACTATCCAACTAGTCATATTTAATTCATTAGCCATTTCTAGTGCTGGAGAGATTAGACTAAAGAAACTGGCTGCTATCATAACACCTGCTGCAAATCCTAGTAAAGCATCCATTAAAGTTTTATTTACTTTTTTGAAGAAAAAAACGATACTGGCACCTAGAGCAGTTATGCTCCATGTAAATAGGCATGATATAAAGGCTTGTAACATTGGCGATAATTCTTTAAATGAATCTAACATTATAACACCTCTAGTTGTAAGTTATGCAAAGCGTGTTAATAGTAGTGGGCTCTACTAAAGTATTATTAAGAGAAAGAAATTTTAAATTTAAGATTAAATTAGCATTTATGCTATTTTTTCTTTTTTAACATATACTTTATTAGGTGTTTATAATGATAAGAAAATATAAGGTTCTTTTTTTAATTATGTTTATAGTATTGCTTATGTCTTTACAATTTGTTGATGCAAAGATTAAACCTAAAAAAACTTTAACTGGTAAAGTGATAACAATTGATGCTGGTCATGGAGGTAGGGATGCTGGTACTAGTTATGGGAATCTTTATGAGAAAGATCTTAATTTAGAAATTTCTAAGGTGTTAAAGAAGGTATTGAAGAGTAAGGGTGCTACTGTTTATATGATAAGAGAAGATGATAGTGATTTATCTAGTAAATGGGATAATGCTAAAAAACGTGGGGATTTGTATAGAAGAATATTAAAAATACAAGAGAATAAAAGTGATTTGTATTTATCTATTCATATAAATTATCATTATTATAGTAGTGTTAGTGGAGCAGAAGTTTTATATCATCCAATTAATCCTGATAATTTAGTATTAGCGGAATCTATTATGGATGAATTTAAAAGTAATTTAAATACTGATAGAAAGGTTATTAAGACTAATTTATATCTTTATTCTAATACAAGGGTTCCTGGTGTTTTAATAGAGTGTGGTTTTATATCTAATCCTAATGAGAGATATTTATTACAAAAAGAAAGTTATCAAGAGAAGCTTGCTAAATCTATTACTAGAGGAGTAGAAAATTATTTTAAAGAGATAGATTTATGGTATACTTTTAGTAGAGGTAGGATATGAAGAAGATAAAGGTTGTATTTTTAATTGTATTATGTTTATTAGTAATGGGGTGTAGTAGTTCTTTTATAGAGAGTGATGATAAAAGAAGTGTTTCTGCATTTAGTGAAGAAACTTTGAGAGTTAACTATATCGATGTAGGACAAGGGGATTGTATTTTTATTGAACTCCCTAATAAAGAAACTATGTTGATAGATGCAGGTGAAGCCTATGAGTCTAATAATGTTATTAATTATCTTAATGATCTTGGAATTACAAAGATAGATTATGTTGTAGGGACTCATCCTCATACTGATCATATAGGTGGTTTAGAAAAGGTTATTGCTAGTTTTGATGTTAGTTCTATTTATATGCCTAAAGCTATTTCTACTAGTAAGACTTACGAAAGCTTACTTATTGCTATTGGTAATAAAGGCCTTAAAGTTAAGACTGCTAAGAGTGGAGTAGTTATTCTTGATGAGAATAATTTAAAATTAGAGTTTATCGCTCCTAATAGTGATAATTATAGTGAATTAAATAATTATTCTGCTGTTGTAAAATTAACATATTTAGATAATACATTTCTTTTTATGGGAGATGCTGAAACTTTAAGTGAAGATGAGATGACTAGCGATATCGATGCTGATGTTATTAAAGTAGGTCATCATGGTAGTGATTCATCTTCTGGTATGGAATTTGTTAAAAAGGTAAGCCCTGAGTATGCTATTATTATGGTTGGTGAAGATAATCCTTATAATCATCCATATCAATCTATTATAGATAGATATGAAACGATGGGTTCTAAAGTCCTTAGGACTGATTTAGATGGTAATATAATTTGTGATAGTGATGGTGCAAAGGTTAGTTGTAGTGGTGATAAAAGTTCTAGTAATGATAATACTTATAATAATTCTACTATTAGTTTAGTTAGTTTAACTTCTCCTGTTAGTAGAGGAAGTAATGTTACTGTTAGTATAAAAGGAAATCCTAATACTACTTATGATATAGATGTAATTTATTCTAGTGGTGTTAGCAAAGCAACTGGTCTTGAAGATAAGACTAGTGATAGTGATGGTAATGTTAGTTGGACTTTTAAAGTTAGTAGTAATGTTAAGCCTGGTACTTATGAAGTTAAAATTAATGATGGACTTAATAGCAGCAGTTATAGTTTAGAGGTGAAATGAAGAATGGATGTAATTGTTGATAGAATTGAAGAAGATTTTGCAGTTGTGGAAATAGAAAAAGGTAATATGAGTAAAATTCCTTTAGAACTAGTGCCAAATGTTAAAGAAGGAGATGTTGTTACTATTACCATTAATAGAGATAAATTTGTAGACAGAAAGAACACTATAGAAGAACTTATGAATAGTGTATTTGAGTAATAAAACCTATCATTTTATCCATGATAGGTTTTTGAAAAAGCTTGTTAAGAATTTCTTTAATTATGATTATTCTTATAATCTATTTTTTAACAATTAGTGATACATCTTTAAAATAATAATTTAATATCTGTTTATAATTATAACCTAATTCTGCTAGATTATCTGCTCCGATAATACTTAGACCAAGTCCACTTCCTATACCTCTTGTTACAAAAGTTAAATAATCTTTTTTTATAATAATTGTGATATCGGTAGATGGTAGATCTAAGTAAATTGCTAGTAATTTAGGATTTATTTCTTTAGAACCTAAGGTTATGCCGGTAATTCTGTTACTATTGCTTACACTAGTTATTTTAATATCATAATTATTGTCTTTTAAGTTTAATCTTTCTCTAAATTCTTCAATACTATAATTTTTTATTTGCATGTAATTTGGATAAGTTAAATCCCAAAGACTTTCTTTTTTTACTGTATAAGGAATATTTTTATCTTCTTCAGTATAACCATTGCTAACAAGGTGAGTGTAGCATTTAATAGGTTCATTATTGTGTATTAAATATTCTCCATCTGTTTCATCTATAATTTTGTTATATATTTTAAATTTTAATTTATAAGTTTCTGGATAAGTTACTTTATAGTAATTGTAGTTGTGGTAAATTAAAGATGTTTTATTTAAATCTAGATTATCATTATTTTTTATATTGTTTATTATTTCACTACGATATAAGATTGTTAAAGCTTTTAATGTTTCTTCTTTTAAAGTTAAATTTATATTACTAAATAGAAGACTTAAGAGTAATTCTTTTATTGTGATTTTTTCTTCTTTGTTTAGAGTGATTAAATAATTATTTAAATATGTTTTGTTTCTATTTAGAGTAATTAACTTTGTACTGATACCATTGACGATGAAAACAACTTTATTGCCATTAAATTTAATGTTATGAGAGGTTAAATAGTTAATGGCTTTTTCATTTAATTCTTCATTAGTGAGTTCGTTTGCAAATTCATAATTAACATTTAAGTATAGATAAAGGACGTCTTCATTGTTGCTTTTAGCTATTTTATAACTTTCTAACATAATATCACCTATTAATATAGTGATAAGTTAGTAATAATTTTATACTTAATATTCAAAATATTTAAAATTATTTTTATTATTACATTCTTTTCCACTTAAATAGGAATTATTTTTAAATACTTTTTTTAAATTAACCTTTTTTGTATCCTTTAAATAATTATTAACCTCAGTTATTATATTTTTGGCATCGTGTAAAGCAATAGAATATAATTCTATGAAAGATTCTTTGTGTTTTTCTCTTTTTAAGGTAGGATGATACCAAACTTGATGATTTGAATTTAAATAGTTGAAGGTGTCTTTTAGAGGAGTATGATATGATATAGCTTGTAGTTTAAAAGTTTTATCATTAGTTAATTTATCTATTGTTTTATAGAAAAACATTTTAAGACCATACTTATCATAACGAAAGTATTTTAAAGATTTATACATGTCTTTTAATGCTTTGTAATAATAAGTGGTAAAATTATTGAAATTAAATGTTTCTTTAAAAGTATAGTTTATTACTTCCTCTAATTCTTTAGAGAAGGGTTTTAGAATAAAACAGTAATTATAGAATTTAAAATTATAAGGCTTGATATTTTCTCTTTGTTTTATCATATAATTGTCAATAAAGGTTTCCATATATTCATGTTTATTTAAATATTTATAAGTGGAGATATCATCTTTTTTAAAAATACCAGTTTTATATATTATATAAGGATGGAGTTTAGTATCTAAAACGTAATGAGAGATAAATCCATATAGAAAAGCCATAATTTCACTATTCTGATAATAATTGTTATATTTTATATAATTGACTAAATTTATGAAAAATTCACTGGTTTTATTTTGATGAAAATGGGATTGAAAATCTCTTATTTTTTGATCTTTTTTTCGTAATAAATTATAGAAAATAAAGGGATCAGTACTTTGGGCAAACATTCTTAATTTTTGTTTATCGTCCATTAGTAGCTTTTTTAAACCTATAGGAAGTATATCATAAAGATCGTTTGCAAAGTAAGCATGTGTTATTGTTGCAGGCATAGTTTGTTATCAACCCTTTCTACTCTTTCAAGTATAACATAATTTTTCATAAAAAATTCATATTTTTTCCACAAAAATTATGATATAATTTATTCTAGGTGGGGAAGATGATAGATAAACAATTTAAAAATCTTGAAGAACAAATAGAAATTCTTAAATATAAAGGTATGAAAATAGAAGATGAATCTTATGCTAAGAAGATATTGCTTCGAGAAAATTATTTCTTTTTGTCTGGATATAGGTATCCTTTTATGAGAAGCATTTATGATAAACATTTCTTAGATGGAGTTACTTTTGAAGAAATGTATAGTTTGTTTTTATTTGATCGGGCGATTAGGAATGTATTTTTTAAGAATTTGCTTATTATTGAAAATAACTTAAAATCTATATTTTCATATCAATTATCTAAAAAATATGGTTATAAAGAGAAAAATTATTTGCGATCAAGGAATTTTACTACTGATAAGACTAAACAGAAACAAGTTAATGATTTAATAAAAAAAATGAAGCGACAAATAAGAATTAATGGTTCTCAACATACAGCTACTGCTCATTATATGACTAATTATGGCTATGTTCCTCTTTGGATTTTAGTTAAAGTATTGTCATTTGGAATAGTAGGAGAACTATTCTCTATTATGAAATATGATGATCAAGTTAGTATTTGTAGGATTTATAATATTCCTGTTGATGAGTTTAGTACATATTTACCAATACTTTCTAATTATCGTAATTTATGTGCTCATGAAGATATTTTGTATGAGAATAGAACTCAAAAAAAAATAAAAGGTACTTTTTATCATGAAATACTTGGTATAAAAAAGAATGATGAAGGTGATTATGTTAGTGGTATTAATGATTTGTTTTCCTTGCTTATTATAATGAAGAGAATGCTGGATTATGATGAGTTTAAAGATATGTGTTTAGAACTTAATAAGAGAATAGAAAATCTTAAATATAATTTACATAGTATTAAAATAGATGTAATATTAGATAGAATGGGTTTTCCTAGTAATTATATGGAATTAGCAAATGTTAAAGCTAATATTGAAAGGAGAGATGTTAATGAAACAAGAGAGAATTAAAGAGGCAGTACTTATAATTGTTTCTTTCGTTATAGGTGGTGCTTTAACTTTTGTGATTATTGGAGGAGAAGATTTATTTAATAAAAGTAATAGTTCTACTAATTCAAGTGGTCTTACTTGTAGCGCTGCGGATTGTACTAAAGTTGTTGTAGATGAATCTGGGATTAGTGAAGCGGTTGATAAAGTGTATGATGGTGTTTTGATGATTCGTAATTATCAAAACAATGAAGTAGCATCAACGGGTACAGGATTTGTTTATAAAATAGAAGACGATTATGCTTATGTTATGACTAATCAACATGTGGTTGAAGGAGCTAGCAAGATTACTTTGATTACTTCTAAAGATGAGGAAATAGAAGGAGAAGTATTAGGTGGTGATTCTTATGTTGATATTGCTATTATTAAGATTAAGAAAACTGATGATTTAGTTGCTCTTCAACTTGGAAATAGTGAGAATGCAAAGTTAGGTGATTTAGTTTTTACTGTTGGTAGTCCTTTAGGATATGAATATAGAGGTAGTGTAGCGACAGGACATTTGGCTGGAAAAGATAGACTAGTCAGTGTTAGTACAACTGATTCTACTAGTAGTGATTGGGTTATGAAAGTATTACAAACTGATGCTGCTATTAATCCTGGTAATAGTGGTGGACCTTTAATGAATACTAATGGAGAAGTTATAGGTGTTATTTCTTTAAAACTTGTCAAAACTGAGGTAGAGGGTATGGGATTTGCAATTCCTATAGAATATATTAATAGTAAGATAGAAACTCTTGAAAAAGGAGAATCTATAGAATGGCCATTACTTGGTGTTTCTATGATTAATGTAAGTGATGCTAAAAATTCTTATAGATATAATTTTGATATTCCTAATGATCTTAATAGTGGAGTTATAGTTGCTGGTATTGAAAGTGGTACAGGAGCAGCTGATTCTGATTTGAAAGAGGGGGATATTATTACAGCTATAAATGGAGAAGAAGTTGCTGATTCTGCTTATTTACGTTATGAACTTTATAAATACTCAGTTGGGGATAAGATAGAAATAACTTATGTTCGTGATGGTAAGGAATCTACTACAAGTGTAGTTTTAAGTAATAGTAGTAGATAATTGTAAAAAGGGGCTGTAACGAAATAAAATAATTTTGTTTCAGTCCTTTTTCTTTTTTTGTTTTGGAAATGGAAACGTTTC
>CALVTA010000059.1 GCA_944359735.1 uncultured Bacilli bacterium
TATTCCTACTAATTTTTCTGATATCTTTGTAACTAAAGAGTTTTATGATACTTTAGATTATGAAGAGACTAGTTCTAAAGTAAAACAAGTATTAGATAATGATAATAGTTTTTATAGAATGAGTGATCAAAGTGTTAAGTTAGATAAATCTAATTATATTTATGATGTAGATTACTATACAGGTAGTATTTATTCTTCTTTATCTAATTCTTATTATAAAGATTTCTATAATAATTTAATTAATAATGAGTTTATTTATAGAAGTTATGGAATGCTTACAGGTAATAATAATATTTTCTATAACTTTTATATGGGTAATAAGTATTTACTTAATAGTAGTAATAATATGTTAGGTTATGAGAGAGTTTCTGATGGTATTTATAGAAATGAGGACGTTCTACCTATTGGATATAGTACTAGTAAGATAATGAGTTTAGATGAGTATAAGAGTCTTAATTATTTTGAGAAGTTAGATGCTTATTTGAATTATGCTATTGTAGATGGTGATTATAGTGATAGTTATGTTAAGAAAGTTAGAGAATATGTTCCAGATTATAATGTTTTAGAAAGTAAGAATTTAAGTATAGAAGAGGATAATGGTAAATATTTTATTAAAGCTTCTAAAGATAATAAGTTAGTTGTTAAATTAAATAATGTTAGTGATAGTGATATTTTACTTTTAAGATTTAAGATGCTTTATGATAATAAATGTAGTGAAGATGATTCTTATATTACTATTAATGGAGTTAGTAATAAACTTAGTTGTAGAAGATGGAAGTATCATAATAATAATTATAAGTTTGAATATTCTTTGAGTGGAGATACTTTAGAAATTACTTTTAGTGAGGGTAAGTTTAGATTAACTGACTTTGATATGGCTTTATATGATTATAATGATTTAGTATCTATTAATGATGAAATATCTCCTTTTGTTATTGATAGAGATAAGACTAAAGGTGATGTTATAGAAGGTAATATTGATGTAAAAGATGATGGCTACTTTAAATTATCTATTCCTTATGATAAAGGTTTTGAAATATATGTGGATGGTAAAAAGACTTCTTATGGGGTTGTTAATAAAAGCTTTATTGGTTTTAAAATAGATGAAGGTAATCATGATATTAGAATTGTTTATACTTCTCCTTTGTTTAAAGAGGGATTAGTTATATCAGGTGTTGGTTTAGTGTTGTTTGTAGGAACTGGTGTTTATTATAGAAAGAAAAAAAGTTAAAATATTTTTGCAAGGGTTTGGAAATAAGTCTTACTTTTTAGTGAAAATTTAATTGTAAAAAGGATATTTATTATATATAATAAGTAGTCAAATGGAGGATAAATTATGGAAAATATAAGCATTAGTGAAACACGTAATTTTGATGATGAAAGTATAGAAATTAAATATGAAGGTATTCCTTTAAAAGAGAATACTGACGAAAAAGAAGTAAGACGTATGATAAGAGACTTCGTAGATAATCATAAACATGATAATATGCTAGAAAATGTAACAATTTTGAGAACGATTTTAAGGGATTATGTGGAAATATCACTTGATGTTTATTTTTGTAACAAAAATGGTTCGGAAACTGTTAGTTATACTCATATATATGGTACTGGACTTGCTAATTGGTTTAGTTTTATGAAAAATTCACAAAACTGTAAAATAAAATACGATTCTGTTTTGGGATTAGAATTAAATTATCATGATGAATTTGATAATATAAAAAAATATACTGATTATTTAAGTGATATTATGAAATATATTTCTGATTTATCTAATTTAGAACCTATCGTAATTAATGATAACGATAAAGCATTAATAGAAATATATAAGTTATTTTATAAAGAAAATCCAGATTTTAGTAGTAGAGATATAAATGTTAAAGTGCAAACTATGATGTCTATATTAGCAGGGTTTAATGTGACTTTGGATTGTGATTATTCTTTTTCTTTAATGACAAAATTAAAAATACCATTTTCCTTAAAACTTGAAGAGATGGTTCAAAAAATGTATCCATTTGGAGTAGTTGATGAAGTTCAAGATAATGTTAAGTTAGCAGAAGAACCTAAGAAGACAATTGAAATTGTTGGAGATAGTGTTAGGGATGCAATTTCTTTAGAAGATGATATGAATGAAGCTTTGGTAACTATTAGTAAGGTTATTCATGCAAGTAGGTATAATCTTTCATTTGATGCTGACATTAGGGAAATAGCAGAATTTACTAATCGTAGTGTTGATGATGTGGAAGCTAGTGTACAGTTAGTAAAACGTATTGAACATAAAATAAATAAAGATAATTAATTTAAGTATTTTATTGATTGGCTTTGTTCAAGTGTGATATATTATTGGTGTATTAAAGTTTTATGGGCGTATTTTTTGATGCGTCCTATTTTTAATTTTAAGTAGCGGGGTGATATAATGGTTGAACTTAAAAATAATTATAAAGAATTAAAACTTATGTTATGTGTTAATGAAATGATTTCCTATTTAAAAAATAAGAATATAAAATTTGGGTATATTAGTGAAAGTGATGCACTTAGGTACCTTAAAGATAATAATAATTACTATAACCTAACATCATATAAGTATAATTTTTTTAAATATCCTTCACCTGCAGGCAAGTTTGAAGGAAAATACCAAGATTTAGATTTTGCTTATTTAAAGGATTTATCTATTATTGACTATAGGACAAGATTATTGTTATTTAAGATGATAATTGATATAGAACACTATTTAAAGATAAAAATATTAAATTCTATTGAGAAAATAGAGAAAGAAGATGGATATAGAGTAGTCAATTTATATTTAGATAAGGATTTTAATAGTGATAAGTTTCCAAAAAAACTGCATAATAGTATTTTTAAAAAGGTTGGAAGTGAGTATTATCAAAAGATATTTTCTAAATATGATATTGATAAAGATAAGAAACTTGAAAATATCCCTATATGGGAATTTCTTGAGATTATTACTTTTGGAGAACTTGTAAACTTTTATGATTTTTACACTACTGAATATGGTTTAAGAGAAGAAAATAAAGATGTATATATACTTAGAGATATTGTTAAGTTAAGAAATGCGGTAGCTCATAATTCTTGTATTTTAAGTGATTTGGTTAGTAAAACTAATAATTATCCAATGCCTTATAAAGTTGCAAATTACTTAAAGGATTGTGGTGTTGTTAAAGAAACAAGAAATAAGAAGATGAGAAATTCTAGAATTAGACAGATTACTTATACTCTTTATATGTTTAATGAAATCGTGACTAGTGATGGTATTAAGGAAAATGTTAGGAAAGATATTAATAAATTATTTTATGAGAGAATAATTTATCATAAAGAGTATTATACTAATAATGAACTATTAAAATCGGTATATTCTTTTTTTGATAAAATTATTCAAAAAAATTATAAAGAAAATATTGATAATAGTTTGACATAAATATGTATCTATGATATATTTGTTATGCGAGAAAAAAATGTTAAATCATTTTTGTAAGGGAGCCATGGGATTCTGTGGGGCCCTATTTTTCTTTTGTAATAAATTATATTTGTTATGGACTTAAATCTTTTGCTTTGATAAAATGTTAATGGAGATGATTTGATGGAATTTATTGATAGAATAAAAGAAAGAGTTAAAGATGATTTTAAGAAAATAGTTTTACCTGAATCTAATGATGTTAGAGTGTTAGAAGCTGCTTCTACCATAAAAAAAGAAGCTTTCGCTGATATCATTTTAATAGGTAAAGAAAGTGAGATAGAAAGTCTTGCTAAAGATAATAATATTGATATTAATGGGGTTACTATTATTGATCCTGATACTTTTAGTGATAGTGAAAAGTTAATTAATGATTATTATGAACTTAGAAAACATAAAGGTATTAGTTTAAGCCAAGCTAGAGATACTATTTTAAATGATTATGTTTATTTTGCTAATATGTTAGTTAAAGATGGATATGCTGATGGTGTTGTATCTGGAGCATGTCATAGTACTGCTGATACTTTAAGACCTGCTTTACAGATAATTAAGACTAGTAAAGATGTAAGTATCGCTTCTGCTTTCTTTTTAATGGTTGTTCCTAATTGTGAATATGGTTCTAATGGAGTATTTGTTTATTCTGATTGTGGAATGATTCAAAATCCTAGTAGTGAAGAGTTAGTTGAGATAGGAAAAGAGAGTGCTAAGACGTTTAAGTTATTAGTAGAGGAAGAACCTGTAGTTGCCTTTCTTTCTCATTCTACTTTTGGATCATCTAAATGTAGTGATGTTGATAAGGTTGTTAGAGCAGTAGAGATGGCTAAAAAATCATATCCTGATATTAATTTAGATGGAGAATTACAATTTGATGCTGCTGTTGTTCCAGAGGTTGCAAAGAGTAAAGCACCTAATAGTAGTGTAGCAGGTAAAGCTAATGTCTTAATTTTTCCAGATTTAGATGCAGGAAACATTGGTTATAAGATTACAGAAAGACTTGCTAAAGCGAAAGCTTATGGTCCTGTTACACAAGGCCTTGCTAAACCTGTTAATGATTTATCACGGGGATGTAATGTTAATGATATAGTAGGAGTTGTTGCTATAACTGCTTTGCAAGCATTGAATAGTAAGTAGAGGTCTTATGAAGATAGTATCTTTTAATGTGGCAGGTTTTAGAGCTTGTTTAAAGAAAGGGTTTGAAGATTTCTTTAAGGAGACTAATGCTGATATTTATTGTCTACAAGAAGTGAAAGCAATAGAGAGTGAGATTCCCTTTAGACCAGAAGGGTATAGCTTTTATTTAAATACTGCTGATAAGAAAGGCTATTCTGGAGTAGCAGTTTATTCTAGAGTTAAACCTCTTGCTGTGGCATATGGAATAGATATTGATATACATGATCATGAGGGTAGAGTTATAACACTTGAATATGATGACTTCTTCTTAGTTTGTGTATATGTTCCTAATGTCAAGAGAGATTTGTCAAGACTTGATTATAGAATGACTTGGGAAGAAGATTTTCTTAAATACTTACAGAGTCTTGATAAGAAGAAGCCTGTTATTGTTTGTGGAGACTTTAATGTCGCTCATAAAGAAATAGATCTTGCTAATCCTAAAGGTAATGTTGGTAATGCTGGTTTTACTATAGAAGAACGGGAGGCATTTACAAGACTACTAGATGGTGGTTTTACTGATGTTTATCGCTATCTTTATAAAGATAAAGCATATGCTTATACTTGGTGGAGTTATATGGGGAAAGCTAGAGAGAAGAATATTGGTTGGAGAATTGACTATTTTCTAGTGTCAAATAGATTTGTTGATAGTGTAAAGGATATGAAAATAGACAGTGATGTGTTTGGAAGTGATCACTGTCCTATAGAATTAGAAGTTAAATAAAGACGGTTGGCTTTATCAACGGTCTTTTTTCATAAAAATTATATATGTGTTATAATAATATTATAAATTTATAGGAGGTTAATCAAATTATATGACAACTATTTATTTAATGAGACATTCTATAGCATTAAAAGATATAAATAATGATTATAATAATGAAAGTTTGCAGTTACAAAATGAGAAGATGCCTTTATCTATTGAAGGAGAAGAGTTAGCATCTAATATAAGTAAAGAAAGTGAACTACAAAACATAGATGTTGTTATTTCTAGTAATTATGTTAGAGCGATGTCAACTGCTAAATACATATCAAATGCTAATAATGAAAGTTTAATAGTTAATTCAGCTTTTGGAGAAAGAAAGTTTGGGGTTAATTCTTGGGATGAGTTACCAACTGACTTTGGTTTAAGACAAAATAATGATGAGAATTATAAAGTAGGAGATGGAGAAAGTCAAAAAGAGGTAAGAGAAAGAGTATATAAGGCTTTAATGAATGTAATAGATAAATATAAAGATAAAAGAATTGTTATTGTTTCTCATGGTAGTGCAATTCTTTGGTTATTAAAACAGTGGTGTGATGTTAATTTAGTAGATAAATATGTGATGTTTAATGGTAAAATTATATTAGAAGATAATGTATTTAATTGTACTACTTTTAAATTAGAGTTTGATGATAGAAAGCTAGTTAATATTGAGAAAGTTTTTTAGAGAAGGTGATGCTAATGGATCAAGAGAAAATTGGTAAATTTATAAAGAAACTTAGGAAAGATAATAACTTAACTCAAGATGAACTTGCTAAAAAATTAGGAGTTACTTATCAGGCAGTTAGTAAATGGGAGAATGGTAAGAGTATTCCTGATATTGCTATTCTTAAAACTATTAGTGAGTTATTTAATGTTAATATAGATGAATTGTTAGAGGGAAGTGTCAAGAACAAGAAAAAAATAAATAAGAAAATATTTATTCCAATAACAGTTTTAGGTATTTGTGTGGTTGGTATTTTTTTGTTTTTTGTCGTACATAAAGAAACTTATGAGTTTAAAGTATTAGAGACAGATTCTAATGATTTTGATGTCAGTGGTGTGTTAGCATTTTCTTCTGATAAGTCTTCTATTTATATATCTAGTATTGATTATAATAATAGTGAAGATAATACAGAATATAAAAATTTAAGTTGCAATCTTTATGATGTTAATGGAGATGCTAAGACGAAGATTAGTAGTTGTTCTAGTGAAAATACTGATGTTGATACCCTTTCTGATTTACTTAATAATATTGATTTTACAGTGGATGATTATACTAGTAGTTGTAAAATATTTAAAAATAATCAGTTAGTATTAGAGATAAATGCTACTAGTCTTGATGATAAGACTATTACTTATGAAGTTCCTTTAAGTTTTGAAGATGATTGTTTAGACTCAACTAATAGTTGAGTTTTTTCAACTGTTGTTTTATTTACTTACTATATTTTATAAAGTAAAATTAAAGTGAATGGAGGAAATATTATGAAGAAAAAGAAAATCATTATAATAGTTATAGTCATTATTTTAATACTTATTGTTGGTTGCTTACTTGTTTTTAATAATTTAAGTACTAATAGTAAAGAAGTGAAAGTTGTTAGTAGTTTAATTGAAAAGGAAAGTAAGTTAGAAAATGATTTTCCTACAGAATTAAAAGATATTGATAATGCTGATGTAATTGTTAATCCTTATGAGATTTCACCTTTAACAGCATTAATTATCTTTAAGACTGACGAGGAAGTTAGTCCAAAAGTTACTATAGAAGGTGATGATGAACTTAGTACTTATGAATATACTTTTGATGAAGGAACTGAACATTATTTACCTATTTATGGTCTTTATCCTGATAGAGATAACACAGTAGTTGTAGAATATGGTGATGTAAGTAAAGAATTTACAATTACTACTGAGGCTTTGCCTGATAATTTTATTTTACCTACTTCTGTTGATGCAGATAAAGATGAGTTAAGTAATGATTTATATTTCTTTACACCATCTAGT
>CALVTA010000060.1 GCA_944359735.1 uncultured Bacilli bacterium
TGTTTCTGATACTGATTTTGTTTTAACTACTAGAGAGTTAGCTTTACTTTTAAAAGAAGAAGGTATTGATTTAATATCTTTAGGAAAGGTAGTAGTGTAGGTCTTATCTTTGGAAATAGTAGAGGAGTGTTGGAAGCTGCTCTTAGGACGGCTTATTACTATTTAACGGGAAAGAATTTAAGTAAAGAAGAATTAGTTTTTAATGAAGTTAGAGGAATGGAAGGTATTAAGAAAGCTTCTGTTTTAATAGATAACTTAGAGATTAAAGTTGCAGTTGCTAACGGTATGAAAAATGCTAAAATATTATTAGATAAGATAAAGAGTGGAGAAGTTACTTATCATTTTGTAGAAGTTATGAAATGTTTAGGTGGTTGTATTGCAGGTGGAGGACAACCTAAAAGTACTTTACTTAATCTTAATAAGACAAAGCTTGCTAGAATGAATGGTATTTATAAAGAAGATGAAAAGGCAAAAGTAAGATTTTGTCATGAGAATCCAGAGATTAAAGAGATATATAAAGACTTTTTAGAACATTCAAATAGTCCTAAAGCTAAAGAGTTACTTCATACTACTTATCAAGATAAATCTTATTTGTTAGGAGATGAAAAACATGAATGAAGAAGATATTAAGAAAAAAACTTTAGAATGTCTTTCTTGTGTTACTAAGCCTTGTCAAGTAGGATGTCCATTAAATAATGATACAACTGGTTTTATAAAACTAGCTCGTGAAGGTAAGTATAAGGAAGCTTATGATTTATTACTAGAGACAACAGTGTTACCTTCTGTTTGTGGAAGAATTTGTCCTCATGAGAAGCAGTGTCAAGGAAAGTGTGTGAAAGCGATAACTGGTAAATCTGTGCAAATCGGGGATATTGAAGCTTTTATTGGAGATATAGCTTTGAAAAATAATTGGTCTATTGGTAGTTTATCTCTAAAGAATAAGAAAGTTGCTGTTGTAGGGGGAGGTCCATCTGGATTAACTTGTGCTGCCTTTCTAAGAAGAAATGGTTATGATGTTACTATTTATGAAAGACATAATTATTTAGGGGGACTTTTATATCATGGGATACCTGAGTTTAGGCTAGATAAAACTTTATTAAAAAAAGTAATTGATAAGATTTTAGTGTTAGGTATTAATGTTAAGCTTAATCAAAGTATAGGCAAAGACTTTAGTTTAGAAGACTTAGAAGATCAATACAATGCAGTATTTTTAGGATTTGGAGCGAATCTTTCTAGTAAAATGAATATACTTGGAGAAGATTTAAATGGTGTAATCGGTGGTAATGAGTTGCTAGAGTCTAATAATCATCCTGATTATACAGGTAAAACAGTAGTAGTAAGCGGTAGTGGAAATGTTGCTATGGACGTTGCTTGTACTATAAAAAGGAAAGGTGCTAAAAAAGTATATGTTATTTATAGGAGAAGTGAAAAGGAAGCACCTGCTGAAGCGAATGAGATTAGGGAAGCGAAAGATGAAGGAGTAGTGTTCTTATTTCAAAATAATATTCTTGGTATTTTTGGAGATAAAAGAGTTGAAAAGGTTGAAGTTATTAAGACAGAACTTGTAAAAAAAGAAGGTGACGATAGATTATCGCCTGTTAATATAGAAGGGTCTAACTATTATCTCTCTTGCGACTATGTAGTTATGGCGATAGGAAGTCATCCTGAGGAATCTATTGTTAATAATTTAAGATTAGAGCTTGATAAAAGAGGAAGAATATTAATAGATAAAGATGGACATACTTCAAAAGAGAAAGTCTTTGCAGGAGGAGATTTAGCAGGAACTAAAGGTACAGTTGCCTTTGCTGCAAGAGCAGGACGTGATGCGGCTTATGCAATTATGAAATATTTGGAGAGTGAGTAATGAAAAGAAAAACTATAATATTTATAATAATATTAATATTGGCGGTGATTATCATAGAAGTTTTTTGGTTTATAAATAAAGATAATGGTAGTAATAACAGAGAAACTAACAATATAAGTTACTTTACAAAAGATTCTACTATAGGTGATGTTATTAATAATGAAGTATTTGAAGGATTTGGTAATTTAATCTTTCCTATAGATAGAAGTTATGATTTAGATACTACTTTAGATGATATAGATGATATTTATGTTTGGTATAATAATATAGATGATGATACTACTGTTAATATTGTTAATTTCTTGAAAGAAGAAAGTGATAATGGAGAACAAGTATTTTATCCAATTTACTCTGAAGAAGAGATGAATAGAGATCCTGATAAAAGAAATGTTGGTTTATTCTTCTTTAGAGGAGAAGAGAATAATAAAACTGCAATTGTAAATGCCGGTGGTGGTTTCATGTATGTAGGTGCTATGGTTGATAGTTTTCCTCACGCTTTAGCTTTATCAAAAATGGGTTATAATGCTTTCGCTCTTATTTATAGACCTGATGCAGATCTTGCTATGGAAGATTTAGCACGTGCTACTGCATATCTTCACGATAATGCAAGTGATTTAAAAATTGATATGGCAGATTATTCTGTTTGGGGTGGTTCTGCAGGTGGTAGAATGACCGCTTGGATTTCTACTTATGGAACAGAAAGTTTTGGTGAGAAAGCATATCCTAAACCTAGTGTTGCAATTATAGAGTATACTGGTCTTAGTGAAGTAACAGGAGATGAAGTTCCAACTTATAGTGTGGTAGGTACAAGTGATGGTATTGCTTCTTATAGAGTCATGGAAGACAGAATAGAAAGAATTAAAGAAAATGGTACTGATGCTGAGATAGAAGTTTTTGAAGGACTATCACATGGTTTTGGTTTAGGTATAGGTACAAAAGCAGAAGGTTGGATCAATAATGCTGTTAAGTTTTGGTAAGACCATATGTAATTTGTACACAGAAAAAAATATGTGTGAATTATTACTCATTTGAAGATAAATGTTATTTCTTTATCTTCTTTTTTAAATTATATTAACTTTAGTGGAGGGATGATATGAAGAAAAGTTTGATGATAATTATAGGAATTATTTTAATAGTAGTTATTTTAGTTATAGTATTTCTATTTAATAGAGATAATTTAACTACTGATAATAATGACTTAAATAAGGAAGAGAGTAATGACAGTGTAACAGATTCTTCTAGAGTTGAAGATGATTTTAAGATAGATTTAGTTTATCATAGTGATGAAGGTAGAGATATTCATTATAGTGCTTATATTCCAGATAATATAGAAGAGTTAGATAGAGTAAATATGTTTATTACTTTACCAGGTTATGAAGGATTATACTTTCAAGGAGTAGGAGTTAATCTTGAGTATGAAGACTTTGCTTTTACTGCTCGTGATATTAATAGTAATATGATTATTCTTGCTCCACAACTTTCTGATTGGGGAGAGACTTCGGCAAGAGATACCATTGCCCTAACTCGTTATTATCAAGATACTTATAATATTGATAAAACTTATATTGAAGGATATTCTGGAGGAGGCGAGACTTTATCTTTAGTACTTGATAGGGCACCAGAGTTATATGATGCAGCGTTAATGGTTAGTAGTCAGTGGGATGGTGGTTATGATAGAGTTGTAGATGCTAGAGTTCCTTTATATTTCTTTATAGGTCGTGATGATGATTATTATGGATCAACTAGTTTTAGAGAAATTTATCAAGAGTTATATGATAGATATAAAGATGAAGGTTTAAGTAATGATGAGATAGATGATATTTTAATTTTAGATGTAAGAGATGAAGATTACTTTGATTCTCATGGAGCTTCTTCACAACATGCAGGTGGTGGTTTATCAGCTCATGAAGAAGATATAATGAACTGGTTACTTACAAAATAAAAGACTCTTTTTTAAGAGCTTTTTATATTATTCTTTAATCCATTTTCTATTAAGTTAGATGCGATTAGAATCGCTTCTTCAATAGGTACTTTTTTACCATCTTCACACCAAATTCTATACATATTAACAGTTGCAGAGTTTAAATAAGTTACCATCATTTTAACTTTAAATTCATCTATATTATAAAGACTTTTAAAGTTTTCTTTACCAAGATTTCTTACTCTACTATTTACTATTTCTCGTAAGTAATTATAGTCTATACTATTATTTAACTTTTCAAAAAGAGGATCACTATTAGTGAATAAAAAATAATCTTTTACTATTTTTTTAGGATTTAGAAAGTGATCATAATCTTTAGTATATTCTAAGAAATCTCTTGCCATTTCACTTAATACTTCATTTAAAATATCATCTATAGATTCATAATGTAAATAGAAAGTTCTTCTATTAATCATAGCTTTTTCACAAAGTTCTTTAACTGTAATTTTTTCATAGTCCAAATCTAGAAACATTTCTTTAAAATTATCTTTTAATAACTTTTTTGTTCTTTGAACTCTTAAGTCAATATCTTTCAAAAAACTCATCTCCTTTTTGCACAAATTTTAAAATATGTGAATTATTTCTCATAATGTTTTAGGCTGTGATGTTAATTTTTAATTATCTTTATTATAATTTAATTGAATGGAATAAGCAAATGAAAAGAGGTGAGATGAAAATATGAAGTCTTTAGTTATTTATTTCAGTTGTTATGGTTCTACAGAGGAGTTTGCTAAAGAAATAAGTGAAGTTGTAGATGGAGATTTATTTCGAATAGAACCAAAAATACCTTATGATGATGATACTAATCATTATGAGGAACTTACAGAATATGCAAAAAAGGAAAGAGATAGGAAAATCTTACCAGAAATTAAAGAATATCCTGATGTTTCTAGTTATGATGTGATTTTTATAGGTTATCCAATGTGGTGGTATACTTATCCACAAATTATAAGGACTTTTATTCATAATGTTGATTTAAAAGGTAAAACTATTATTCCATTTAATACTCATGAAGGATCTGGTGATGGTGGAACTTATAAAGAGTTACAAGATGAACTTAAAGATTCTAAAGTGTTAATGGGACTTCCTATTAGAGGAGAAAATATGAAATATAATCAAAAGGGTAATATTAAAGAATGGTTAGATTCATTACCTATTAATTTCTAATAAAAAAATAAATATAGGTTATATTAAAAAAGGAGGAGATTTGATGAACTATATTTTATTAAATGATGGGAATAAAATGCCATCTTTGGGGTTAGGTACATTTTTATTAAAACCGGAGGAAGCAGAGGAGGCGGTATATAATGCTTTAACTAATGGTTATAGACTTATTGATACTGCTAATGCTTATGTGAATGAAAGAGCGGTTGGTAGAGGAATTAAGAAATCAGGTGTTAAAAGAGAAGAGATTTTCTTAGAGTCAAAGTTATGGCCAACAGTTTATACTAAAGAGACTGCAGTTGATGAGATGCTTGAAAGATTAGATGTAGATTATGTTGATTTATTACTTCTTCATCAACCAGCAGGTGACTATATTACTGGATATAAAATGATGGAGAAAGCAGTTAAGGAAGGTAAGGTTAAATCTATTGGTTTATCTAACTTTGAAGGAGAACCTTTAAAGAAGATTCTTGAAGTTTGTGAGATTAAACCTGCTGTTATTCAAGTAGAAGCTCATCCATATTATCCACAAAATGAACTTAAGAAGGTATTAAAAGACTACGATATTCATATTCAAGCTTGGTATCCATTAGGACATGGAGATAAGAGTTTATTAGAGGAGAAAGTCTTTAGTGAATTAGGAGAAAAATATGGAAAGACTCCAGCACAAATTATTTTAAAATGGCATGTACAATCAGGTAATATTGTTATTCCTGGTAGTAAGAATAAAGAACATATTAAAGATAATGCTGATATCTTTGATTTTGAATTAACTGATGAAGAGATGGATAGAATTAATAAACTTGATAAAAATACAAGATATTATATTCCTAATCCGGAATTGACAGCAAGTTATGCTAAGATGGAATTAAATCCTGAAGCAGATGTTTAATTTAAGGAGATGATATAAATGGGAAAACTAGACGGAAAGGTTGCAGTTGTTACAGGTGGTAGTTCTGGTATTGGTCGTGCGATTGCAGAACGTTTTGCTAAAGAAGGCGCTTCTGTTATTATTGTAGGAAGAAGAGAAGAGACCTTAAAAGAAGTTAGTGAATCTAATAACAATATTATTTATGTAGTAGGAGATATTACTGATAGTAATGTTGTTCAAAATGTTGTTGATACTGCTAAAGAAAAGTTTGGTCGTCTTGATATTTTAGTTAATAATGCAGGATGGTGTCCTGTTATGCCTATTACTAAAATGACTGTAGAAGATTATGATAAAGCCTTTGATTTAGATGTTAGGGCTCTTGTTGATATGACTATTAAAAGTTTACCTATGATTATAGAGTCTCGTGGTAATATTATAAATCTTTCTAGTGTGGGTGCTGCTCATCCTGGTGTCAATCTTTCTATGTATACTGGTGCTAAGGCTGCTATTGAAAACTTTACTAGAGTTTGGGCAGTAGAGTTAGCTGAGTTTAATGTTCGTGTTAATGCTATCGCACCTGGAGCAGTTAGGACTAATATTTGGAATGTGCCTGGGTTAACAAAAGAAGAATCTAAAAAACATGAAGATTCTATCGCTAGTACTATTCCATTTAAGAGATTTGCAGATCCAAGTGAAGTTGCAAATGTTGCCATGTTCTTAGTAAGTGATGAAGCAAGTTATGTTAGTGGTTCTATTTATGCTGTTGATGGAGGACAAGGGGCACTTTAAAAAAAGTGATGGCTACTTTTTAGTCATCACTTTCTATCGGTGTTAAGTTACTGTAATACTTAGTCTTACCACTTAAAACATCATTATAAAAGTTTTGTTTCCAGTGAATGTAATTAATACTATCTTGTATTTTATTTATCTTGTGTTCTAATTCCTTTAACTTGTTATTAAGTATTTCTTTCCTTTCAGGAATAGTAGATTCACCTTTTAAACAAAGGGCTAAGTATTCTTTCATTTCCACTATACTCATATCACAACTTTTAAGACAAGATAGGCTTTTTATCCAAGCGATGTCTTTATCATTAAAAACACGATAGTTATTTTTATCTCTTTTGACATTAGGGATTAATCCTTCATTACAGTAAAATTTTAATGTGTCATAAGTTAATCCTGTTTCATCGCAGGCTTGCTTCATTGTATATAACATAATTACCTCCTAAAAAAATTAAAAAAACACTTGACCGGGAGTAACTCCAGGGTTGTATATTCAAATTGTATTAGAAAAATGTTTAATTGTCAAGAAAGGAAGGTATGTTTAATGGAATATGTAAAATTAAACAATGGTGTAGAAATGCCAATATTAGGATTTGGAGTATATCAAATACCTAAAGAAGAAACTAAGAAATGTGTACTTGATGCGATTAAGGTAGGATATAGAGCGATTGATAC
>CALVTA010000061.1 GCA_944359735.1 uncultured Bacilli bacterium
TACCTATAACATTACCTTTACTATCAATAGTAATATCGACTCTAAAAGTATCATCCATAATTAATTTAGAATATTTATAAATATCATCTTCTTTTATAAAACCATAAGGAATTAATTTATCTTTATCTAATTTTCTCTTTTTAAAAACTTCATCTTCTAACACAGTAGTTCCTCCTAATAAGTTTATTATATAACAGAAAAGTTCTAAGTAAAACCTAGACCTTCATTAACTTATTTATAAATTCATTACAATCTTCCGTCACAAGAATAGATTTATCTTCTAGTTCAAAAGCTGTACCAGAATATCTATCATTTACTCTTAATAACTTAGTATTGAGAAATTTTAAAGTCATCTCTTCAAAAGGAAATCTAATAATAGAAGGAGTATTAAAACCTACACCTAACTCTATTAAAAGCAGTTTTTTATCTTTATTATCATTAATAAATTTATTATAGTTATCATTTAACTTATGCCAATTATCATCTTCAACAAAGAAAGCATCTTTTCTTAAATTAACTTCCATCTTCTCTCCACATCTTGGGCAATATGGAACAAGATCAGTTGGTATTTTACAATTCTTATCTTCTTTTAACATTTCTTTAACCATCTCTAAATCATCATAGAGTTTACCATGACAAGAAACTGCACATTGTATTTTTGATAATGATCCTTGTACCTCAAACACTTTATCTTTAGAAAATCCTGCTTTTAAGAACTGTCCATCAACATTAGTAGTAATAACAAAATAATCTTTATTACTAACAAGTTCATATAGATTTTTATACCCAACTTTAACCTCAATATTATAAAGATAATCTATATGCTTAGCCCAGTAACTCCATCTTTCTTCTTCAGTTTTAAAATTATAAAAACTAGAGGTATACATATCAGTCATTCCATATTTTTCTACTAATTCAGGAAACTTTTCTTTAAAGTCTTTCTCACCATAATTAATACCACAGGAAGTTGATAAACCTGCACCTGCTCCTATAATAATAGCATCAGCTTTATCGATTAATTCTTTAATTTCTGAATAATCTTTCATAATAATGTAAATCCTCCTTCGTAAAGACATTAAAGATAACTCTTTCAAAAACATTTGGGTATTTCTTTAAATACTCTTTTACTGTTGAAACCGCTATCTTACTTGCTTCATCTTTTGGAAAATTAAATACTCCTGTTGAAACAGATGGAAAAGCGATAGTCTTAATATCATTTTCTCTTGCTAAATCCAAACAAGAAATATAACAATTCTTTAATTCATTTTTCTCTTTATCTGTTAAATTACCTCTAACTATAGGACCAACTGTATGAATAACATACTTACTAGGAAGATTATAAGCTAAAGTTTTTCTCGCTTTACCAACATCTTCTTCCTTACCTTGCATTATCTTATTACAAGCAAGCCTTAATCTGATCCCTGCATATGTATGAATAGCATTATCAATGCAAGAATGATTAGGAATAAAACAACCAAGTAAAGATGAATTACAAGCATTAACAATTGCATCTACTCTTAGTATCGTAATATCTCCTAGATAAAGACTTATTTTATCTTCAATTAAATCCAAACCATTAATATCAGTAATATTCTTTTCTTTTAACTCTAATTGTAATAGTTTATCTTCTAGTTTCAAAATATCTTCACTTATTTCATAAGGACCTCTTATGTTAATAACTCCTCTTAAAAATAATCTCTTATCTTCATAATTATCAGGTACTTTATAACCTTTAAGTCTTCCATCTTCATTTAAAAAATAATCTAATAATTTATCAACTAATTCCTCTTTATCCATTTTTATTATCCTTATCTTTATATTTTTCCCCAAATACTTTCATACACTCTAAAACATTTTTTAACTCTTTACCTTTTTCAGTTAAGGAGTACTCTACCTTAGGAGGTACTACTGGATATACTTTTCTTAGAACTATCCCATCTTTTTCTAAATCTCTTAAATTTTCTGTTAGGACTTTAGCAGATATACCAACAACACTTCTTGATAATTCATTATATCTTTTAGTACCAGTTAATAAATCTCTTAAAATAATTATTTTCCATTTATTACCTATAATAGAGGCTGTATATTCAACAGGACAATTTGTATAAGTTTTTGCCATATTTATCAACTCCTACAGTAATTATAAAACATTACTTTCTAAATTGATAGTATGCACTTTTTAGTAAGTATAACTACTAAACAAAATAAAAAGACTGTTAAATAATCACAATCTTTACTTTTCTTTAAAAACAAACTGTTCTACTCTCATATGAAGATTATATTTATCTCTTAAATTAGCAATTTCACTCATCATTTCTGTTTTATGATGTTTATCTAAAGCTTCTTCATTTTCCCATCTATCTATTAATAGAACTGTTTCTTCATCATCCATTGGAAAGAAATATTCATATTTTAAATTCCCTTCTTCATTTCTTATTCTTTCTACAAGTCCACTTTTTACCATTTCTTTAGCAAAAGCTCTTGCACTACCATTTTTACCTTTATAATATATATTTATAGTTAAACTCATTTTTTCCTCCTTTATTTTAAGTTATTAATATCTATAGTAACAGAGTCAAGTTTTAGAAAATTTATTCCAAAACTTATATATTTTTCTTAATTTTAGAACTAACATCATATAAATATATTAAATAAACACTATTTTTTATCCTTCCACTCATGATAAAGAATATCTTTTAAAACTAACATACTATCTTGTTCATTATATCCATACTCGCTAGATAAACTATCAAGCATCATTCTAATTCCTTTAGCATATTTAGATATATCTACCTCTTTTTGATATGTTACTAATACTGGATATTTCTTACCCCAAGCATTAGTCCAATTAATTTTTTCTTCCTTCGTTTCATCAGTATTTTTAATAATTTCTTCTATCTCTTTTAAATCTATATCAAACTCTATTAACTCATCTAAAGATAAATTATATAATTTTGAAAGTTTTTTTGACTGATAAATATCTGGAATAGTCTCATTTGTTTCCCATTTTGAAATAGTTTGCCTACTAACCCCTAACTTCTCTGCAACTTTTTCTTGTGATAAGCCAGCTCTCTTTCTCGCTTCAAACAAATTATTTCCTAAGCTCATTATATCTACCTCCAAATTAAGCTTACTATTTTAAACTAATTTTTTCTATCAACTATATTTTATATTTTGGCTAGTTTTCTTAACACACTAAGCATATATACTAAAAAATAAAGGAATCTATATTTCAAATTACTCTATATCAAAATTAGAAAATTCCTTTATTATATTTAAATTGACCATAAAGTAGAAAAACTAGACCAATGATAACACCTACTAAAGTAATAATCCATAGACTTCCAATATCAAAAATTATTTGTAAAATAACAGTTATAGTTAAACTAACTCCTATTATTATTGTTCCAAGCCCCATTGTTTCTCCATATTTCTTAGAATTTTCTTTTGTAATTCTTGTTCTATTATACCAATGAATAGAAGAAATATTTCCCTTATAATTTAATACTCCTAAAATTATAATACAGATACCAAAAATTAACATAAATACATATTCCATAATCTTAACCTCTTACTTTCCAGTTACTACTAATAATTATTTATTATTCTTTTTCCATTTCCTATTTTTACCTCTAAAGTTTTTAAAATTAGCAACTGTATTTAAATGAACTAATCTACAAACACTAAACACTTTACCATTTGTTTTAGCCCAGTTTCTTTTACCATCTGTAAATAATTCTTCATCAGACAAATTATTTATTAATTCAATAATACCATCTACTTTTTGATTAAAGTTATCAACTAATTCATTTAAAGAATAATTATTATATTTATCATAGAAAATTTTATATAACCAATCTAAATCATTCCATTTCCATTCAGTAGCAAGTGGAGTTTCATTTATTCCCTTTTGCTCTTCATTTTCCCAAGACAAAACTAAATCCATCCAACCAATACAAAATGCTAACATCTGATAAGGACTATACCCTATTTCTTTATCAACTTTATTTATAGATGACTCTTCAATATTAGAATATTCTTCTATAAATAACTTTGAATTATCTTTAATAGCTTCTATCAGTTCTAATTTATTATTATATTTCATAATTTAACACCTCATATTTTTATATTCGATAATTATTTAATAGTAAATTCTGCTGATACATAAAATTTTTGTTCTTCTTCATTTTCAAAATAAACTTCTTTAATTATTCTATAATCTCCTTTTGCTAATTTTCCATATTCATGTTCCCACTTTAACTCAATTTCTTCTTTAGAATTTTGCTTTACTCCCCAAAGCGGTTCATTAAAATATAATTCAACATTAATTTTATGCCACTCATTATCTTTTTTTATTTCAATTTCATAAACTTCATCATAACGAAGTAATTCATCACTATCATTTGTTAAAACTAATGTAACACCAGTATTTTTCAATGTTCCATCTTTAATGGACAATGAAACATCCTCCTTATTACTAATTTCAATATCCGATACACCACCTACATCAAAAGTATTACTTGATTCACATCCAGTAATTCCTAATACTATAACTCCACATAGTAGAATAGTTAATATTGTCTTTCTCATAATCATTCCTCCATCTCATTTTATATCAAACCATTAATTTATTTCAAAAATTTATAATAAAACTGCTATGACAAAAGCAATTATTAAGGGGACAAGTACAAAAATTATACAAAATACGCCAACAATAATTATATAAGTTCTTATCCTTTTTTTGCTATTTCAAAGTCTTTAATAATTAATTGCTTTTTCTATTATTATTCATTTCTATTCGCTCAAAAAATAAACATTTTATTGTCTGAAAAATTCCTACAATAATAAACATAACAGGAATTAAAAACCAAAACCTCATTGTTTTTATTGTTTCCATAAAAGATGATATCGTTCCCATTTGAAAAGCAATAATACCAATTCCAATTATAAAAAATACAATTCCAATATAAAGCCCCAAAATATTAATTTTAACTTTATCAAAAATTCCCATTGCATATAAAAATATTAGTACAAATACCATTCCGCCTAAAACAAAAAATGTCCCAAAATAAATTAATCCATTATTTCTATTAGTTCCAATTAAAATAGCTTCATTAGGATTATCAGGATTATATTTTATTTCTCTAGTGCTATCCGTATTAGGAATAGTTCCGCTTCCATAGTCTGTTTTAATAGTATATTCTTTACCATCAACTTTATAAGTATAAATTAATCTGTAAGTTGTACTAGTTACACTCCTATTATGTTTTCTTTTTTCCTGTGAATTATATATTTCATAATCTTTAAAATACCCAGTTGTTGTAATATAATTTTTTGTAATTTTATTTATATGGTAGGTATCCTTAATACCAATAATTAAGCAAATAAAACCAGATACTAAAACTGTAAATACTAGAAAACCAGAAACAATTATTTTAATATTGAATTTTGTCTCTCGTTTACTAGATAAAGACTTTTGATTTTTTTTAAAGAAACATTTATGAATAAAATATATTAACATTAACCAAAATGGGATTGTAAATAATAATGTTAAATAATTATTATTTTTAATAACTGTATAACTCCAAAATATCAAAAAACAAAAAGCAAAAAGCAAAAAAACTATTGCATAAAGTTTATTAAAAATATTAACATATTTATCTTTATCAAAAATTAAAAAAATATTTTTTCCTAAAGAAAGCACCACACAAATAATAAATGGAGCGATTATAAATTTCATTAATCCATCACTACTAAAAAATAGCCAAAGTAAAAAAATTGCAATAATTATATTTCTTATAATTTGACTTATGCAAATACTCTTTTTCTTATTCATAATTGATTCCTCCACAAATTGCAATTTATTAAATATATTTACTTGCTTCCCTTATACTTAAATTACTCATTTTATCTTTATATTTATTTATAAATTCTCTTACCCATTCAGGATTAGTTTTAGAATAATCTCTTAAAGCCCAACCAATCGCTTTATTTATAAAGAACTCATCTCTACCAAAATTATTAACTAATATTTTTTCTAATAATACTGTATTAGTTTTTTCTTTTCTACATAATTGATGATCTATCGCTACCCTTCGTAACCAAATATCATTATCTTTAGACCATTCTAGCATTAAACCATCTACTCTATTATCTTTTAACCCTATTTCACCAATAACTCTATCTAAAAAATCAATTGTATCCCACCACTGTTTTGTTTTTATATACTTTTCTATTTTAGGGATATCGTCATAAGTTAAAAAGTTATTCATTGCAATTAAATAGTCAGATACTAAATATTGGAACTCTCTATGGGAATCAAGATAGCATTTATCAAGAAAATCCCAATCAACGCTTTTACCTTTCTTTTCCTCTTTGATAAAATCTTTATATAATATTTTTCTTTTAGGAGTAGGAATTCCATAAAACTCAAATAAGTTTCGCATATACTTTGCCATTGCAATAGCATTTTCTTTATCTTCATTCTGCTCAAATAATTTTTTTATTTCTAAGTATTTATCCATAATGACCTCATTCTCTAATATACATTTTAAATTATTATTAAATAATTACAATACATATAGTTGTTCTTCTAAATTAATTATATCATTTTTTCTAAAACAAAAACAGTAATGTAAACAAAAAAAGACTGGCAGTGCTTATATGACTGAGTTAAAAAATAACTCTTATATTCAAAACTCGAATAAATCATATAAGACTTATATGCCAATCCTTTTTAATGTAGCCACAATATCATCATTTAATACATAAGTCAATATACTACTGAACAAACTTTTTTGAAGGATGATTAATTATTAATTATTATTTTACTTATCATAATATGAAATTTCTATTTTATTACCATCTAAATCTTCAATAGCAAAACAAGTATAATTATCTAAACTATTAGGAATTTTTAGAGGTTCATATAATATTTTCGCACCTAATTCTTTACATTTATTAAATGCTTTATCTATATCATCAGTATATAAACCTAAAACTCCATTATTACCTATAACTCTTTTATCACCTGTAGCATCAACAGAAATAATACCAAAGTAAGTTCTATTATCACTATTTTGCCAATCAGCCCATCTATTTTCAGTTATATTGGTAGGCTCTTCTTCAAATAGTTTTGTATAAAATTCTATTGATTTATTTATACTTTCTACTACAAAGTAAAAATTATCTATCCTCATAAATTTCTCCTAATCTATCTTATAAATATAATTCTCTTTTCTAGGTTTCTCTTTCGCTTCCATATCAGGATAACCTAATATACAGTTTCCTATTCCTTCATAGTCTCCAGTAATTCCTAA
>CALVTA010000062.1 GCA_944359735.1 uncultured Bacilli bacterium
ATGAAGAATGATGAGTGGGCAGTAGTTTCCTATTTATCACAATCAAAATATGGAAAACTAGGTAATGAAGACTATACCGGAAGTAATAAAGAAGTATTTTCAAATAAATCTGTTGATTATATAACTGGTTGTAGTTATGGTAGTCCACCCGATGTAAGTGTAGATTATGGATGTAAATATACATATGAAGAAGAAATAAATGGGACAGGAGCCAGTACAACAGGAACAATATATGGAATCTATGATATGAGTGGAGGATCTTATGAATATGTCATGGGGAACTATAATGATGTAATAGGAAATAGTGGGTTTGTGAGTATGCCAGAAGCAAAATACTATAATAAATATATTAGTAATGGTCCATTAACAGCCTGTAATGGAAATGAATGTATATCTCATGGATTATCAGAAACAGCAGGTTGGTATAATGATTATCAAAATATGGTAAGTGAGACAATTCCTTGGTTGATTCGCGGTGGATATATTAATAATTATAATTCAGGTGTGTTCTATTTTCGTGCTTTGAAGCAAGGAAATGCTGATATTGATGTATCGTTCCGCCTTGTGTTAAGTATTAATTAAACATTATTAATTTAGAAAATAAAAAAGCTTAGATCAAATCTAGGCCTTTTTGTATTAATCTAGTTATAAATCCTCTAGGTATCTTATATACTTTTACTTGAACTTGTTTCTAAAAAATGTTAAACTTATTTTAGTAATTGTAGTGAGGTGATAATATGGATGATAAGACAAGATTATTTAAATTAGTTAGTAATGATCAAGCTAAAGTTCATAAGACATTACTTGAAGTTTATAATTCTTTAAAAGAAAGAGGTTATAATCCTATTGATCAAATTGTAGGCTATTTGATTAGTGGGGATTTAGGTTATATTTCAAGTTATCAAGATGCTAGGAGCAAAATAAAAACAATTGACAGAAGTAAGATAGTTGAAATCTTACTTACTAGTATGCTTAACAAATAATGAAATATTTAGGTCTTGACTTAGGAACTAAAACTATAGGTCTTGCTGTTAGTGATAAAACAGGATTGATAGCAACCTCTTATAATGTTTTGCATCACAATAATAATCCAGAATCTTGTTTGGATGAACTTAAATTCATCATAAAGACTCTTAATATCGAAGCCCTTGTTTTAGGTTTGCCTAAAAATATGAATAATACTCTAGGACTAAGAGCTGAAGAAACTTTAAAATTTAAAAACTTTTTAGAAAAAGAATTGAGACTTCCAATATATCTAGAAGATGAACGGTTAACTACAAAAAGTGCAGAGTCTCTTTTATTAGAGGGAGACACAAGTAGAAAAAAAAGAAAAAAGATTATAGATAAAGTAGCTGCTACAATTATATTACAATCATTTTTAGATAGAAGGAGAAAATAATATGGATGAAAAAAATCAATTTAAATTAAAAGATGAGTATGGAAAAGAAACAATATATGATGTATTATTTACTTTTGATAATGAAGAAACTAAGAAAAGTTATATAGTATATACAGATAATAGTTTAGATGATAAAGGAAATGTTCAAGTTTACGCTAGTGTTTATTATCCAGGAACTGACTCAACTAAGTTAGATCCAATTGAAACAGAAAAAGAATGGCAAGTAATTGAAAAAATACTTGAAACTATTCAAGAAGAAGTTAAAAAACAAGCTGATGGTAGTGATGAAAGCGCTGCAGCATAAAATAGCTAAAGGGGATTGGCAGTATGAAGAAATTACGGATATTAGCCCTGATATTAAGTGTACTTGGTCTTATACTAATTGGTTGTTTTGTCTTTTATCAATATAATATTAGTCCTATTGATAAAACTAGTAAAGCTAATATAGAAGTAGTAATACCTGAGGGAATGTCTACTTCTAATATTGCTAAAACTCTTTATGATAAAGGTCTAATTAGAAATGAATTGTTCTTTAAAGTGTTTTTAAAATTAAATAATGTTAGTAGTCTTAAAGCTTCAACTTATCTTTTAACAAAAAGCATGAGTTTAGAAGAAATTGTTATAGCTTTAGAAAAAGGAACTGTAGATCAAGATGTTATTAGATTAACTTTCAAAGAAGGAGAAAATGTAAATGACTATGCTAAAATCATTGCAGATAATACAGATATTAGCAGTGAAGATTTTTTAAATGCTGTTAAGGATAAAACTCTATTAACTAATTTAATAAAAGATTATTGGTTTTTAACAGATAGTATCTTAGATAGCAACATTTATTATCCTTTGGAAGGATACCTATTTCCAGATACATATGAATTTTCCAAGAAAAATTTGACAAGCGAAGTAATTATAAGAACACTTTTAGATGAAGAAGAAAAAAAATTAGAACCTTATAAAGAAAAACTAAAAAATACTGATACTCATAGTATCATAACTTTAGCAAGTATAGCTGAACTTGAAGGAATTAAAGATGAAGATAGAAAAATGATTATAAGTGTATTTAATAACAGATTAGCTAAAGGAATGAATCTTGGTAGTGATGTTACTACATATTATGCTTTTAACGAAGAAATGGATTCTGATTTAACAAGTGAAATGTTTAATACTTATAATCCCTATAATACTAGAAGTAGTGAAATGGCAGGGCGTCTTCCTATAGGACCTATATGTAATCCATCTTTATCTAGTATTGATGCTGCAATTAATCCAAGTACAGGTGATTATCTATATTTTGTAGCAGATAAGAATAGAAATGTTTATTTCACCAAAACTGCTAGCGAACACGAAGAAAAAGTACAAGAATTAAAAGAAAATGGTGATTGGATATGGTAAATAATAACTATGCATTAATAAAAGAAATAAAACAATATGCTCTAGAAAATAAAATTCCTATCATGCAAAATGAGGGAATAGATTTTTTAACTACTTTTATCATTAAACATCAAATTAAAAATGTTTTAGAAATAGGTAGTGCCATAGGATATTCTGCTATTATGATGAGTTTATGTAGTCCTGATTTAAAAGTTACGACAATAGAGCGAGATGAGCAAAGATATTTAGAAGCAGTTAGAAATATAAAAAAATTAAAATTAGAAGATCATATAACTTTAATATTTAACGATGCTTTAAAAACAAAAATAGATGGTAAATTTGATTTGATTTTTATAGATGCTGCTAAAGCACAAAATATCAAATTCTTTGAATTGTTTGAAAGGAATTTAAATGATAATGGATATATAATTACAGATAATATGTATTTTCATGGTCTTGTTCAAAAAAACGAAAAAGAAATAAAAAGCCGAAATGTAAGAGGAATAGTAAGAAAAATAAAAGATTATATATCATTTCTAAAAAGCAATGAAAATTATAACACTACAATTTACGATATAGGCGATGGGATTGCTGTCAGTGAAAAAAAGACTAAGGAAGGTGTCTAGATGGTGTACGTTTTAGCAACTGCAGAAGCTTGCAGTGATTATGCTCTAGCTAATGTTTTATCACTTACGCAGACTGTATTTAATATTATTTGCGTAGCTGTTCCTATTATATTAATTATTAGTTTAGTACTCACTATATTTAAAGTTATAACTGATCCTGATCAAAAACATTTTATTAGAAAAATAATTTCTCAGGTTGCTGCTGCCATAATAGTTTTCTTTTTACCTACCTTAGTAAATATAATAATGACTTGGCTACCTGATGGTGATGATGGCTTTAGTATTACATCATGTTGGCAAGCAGCAAGAGAAGCAAAAAGTGAAATAGGTATAGTTTTACCAATTGATGAGATAGGAAGATAATAAAAAATTAGTATATCATATACTATTGGAATTTAAGTCTATGAAGTAGGAAACTATGGAGGTAACAACAAGGTGTGAAACAAAAGTTTACTTTCGTTTCTTAAACGCTAATATTAACAGGAGTTGATTATAATGAATGTACTTGTAACTGGTTCTAGTAGAGGACTTGGTAAATCAATTATATTAGAATATGCTAAGAATGGTTATGATATTGTCATTAATCATAATAATAGCCATGAAGAAGCCTTAAAATTAAAAGATTATGTGGAGTCCACTTATAAAGTAAGAGCTCTTGTTATTCGTTGTGATATATCTAAAGAAAATGAAATAGATGACATGATAGAAGAAATTTATAAAAAATTTGGGCATCTCGATATATTAGTAAATAATGCTTCTATTGCTTTAGATCAAGACTTTGAACTAAAAACTAAAAAAGACTTTATGAAGACTTTAGAAATTAATTTAGTAGGAACTTATCTACTATCTAAAAAAATAGGGATTAAAATGTTAGAAGCTAAAAAAGGAAATATTATAAATATCTCATCTACTAATGGAATAGAAACAACTTATCCTGAATCAATTGATTATGATGCTTCAAAAGCCGGGATTATTTCTCTTACTCATAACTTTGCTAATTATTTTGCGCCCTATATTCGTGTCAATACTATTTGTCCCGGTTGGATTAATACAGATATGAATAAGAATTTAGATGAAGATTTTATTAATAAAGAAACTTCCAAAATCTTACTTAACCGTTTTGCAGAACCTCAAGAAATTGCTAATCTTGCTTATTTTCTTGGAACTGACAAAGCTAGTTATATAAATGATTCTATCATTAGAATAGATGGAGGAATTAAAAGATGAATGAACAATTAATAAAAAAAGTGGACTTAAAAATAAAGGAAGAACTAAGAAAAGTAGATGAGTTAGAATTAAAAAATAGTGAAAAAGTTTTAAATGCCTTTATTAAAGAGCAAGTAGCAGAGACTGATTTTAATGCTACAACAGGTTATGGTTATAATGATATAGGTAGAGATAAAATAGAAAAAATATATGCTGATATTTTCAAAGCAGAGTCTGCTTTAGTTAGAAATCAGTTTATCTCTGGTTCTCATGCTTTAACAGTTGCTTTTTTTGCTCTTCTTCGTCCAGGTGATACCCTTTTAAGCATTACTGGTAAACCTTATGATACTATGGATGAAGTCATAGGAATAACTAATAATCCTTCATCATTAAAAAGTTTCAATATTAATTATATGCAAATAGACTTAATTGATAATGACTTTGACTATGATAGAATTAAAGAAGTTATTACTAATAATAAAATTAAAGTAATAGAAATACAAAGATCAAAAGGATATTCTACAAGAAAAAGTCTTACTATTGAAAAAGTTGAAAAAATTATAAAATTTATTAAAAGAATAGATAAAGATATAATAATTATGATAGATAATTGTTACTGTGAATTTGTTAATTCTAAAGAACCTATAGAAGTAGGAGCAGACATAGCGGTTGGCTCTTTAATAAAAAATTTAGGAGGAGGTATTGCCTCTAATGGAGCTT
Source organism: uncultured Bacilli bacterium (assembly GCA_944359735.1). Lineage (GTDB taxonomy): Bacteria > Bacillota_I > Bacilli_A > RF39 > UBA660 > Onthousia. The sequence goes on from CALVTA010000062.1 coordinate 5,320, forward strand.
ATATAGTAGGTAAAAAGAATTTGATAAATTTATGTAGTGAAAGACTAACTCTACCTGGAGAAGGGAAAGAAGTAGGACCATCTTTAGGAATTAATAAACAAATATTACAAGGTTTATTTTTAGCGCCTTCAGTTGTTGCAGCTTCTTTGAAGACTGCTATATTCACCTCCGCTTTACTAGAAGAGTTAGGCTATAATGTTGAACCAAAATATAATGAAGAAAGAGCTGATATAGTAGAGAATATTATTTTTAATAATGAAAAACTTCTAATAAAATATGTTCAGGGTATACAAGCGAATTCTCCAATTGATTCCAATTCTTTACCTATTCCTGATGCTATGCCAGGATATTCTGATAAAATAATTATGGCAAGTGGTTCATTTACTCAAGGATCATCTATAGAATTATCCTGTGATGGACCTTTAAGACCACCATACATTGCTTATCAACAAGGTTCTTTGACCTATGCTTATGGTCGTCTTGCTATTATAAAAGCGATTAATAATTTAAAGTCATAAAAAATTACTCTTCCTCATAAAGTGTAATAGTAAAAGGGAGGAAGCAAATGATTAATAAACAAAACTTATGGTTTTTAACTCTTTTTAGTCTTATATTAGTTCTTAGTGTTTACTATATAACTATGCCAAATGACTTGTTAATTGCTAGTAGTTCTACAGATACCTTAGAAAAGGGGAATAATGAAAAGAATGACACTGAAGAAGATAAAAACACTATTAGTGAAACAGATAACTTAACCGCCTTAAGAGTAAGCTTAGATGAAGAAAGAGATAAAGAAAAAGAAGAATTAAAAACTACTATGACCAAAGAAGATGCTACAACAGACGAAAAAAACAACGCTTATGAACAATTAAAATATTTGTCTGTAATAGAAGGAGAGGAAGAAAAATTAGAGAAACTTATTAAGCAAGAACATAAACTTAATAGTTTCGTAAAAATAGATAATAATACTATTACTGTAGTAGCAGCTAAGAAAAAACACGACGTTACTCTTGCTAATAATATCATGAGAACTATTCAGAATGAATATGATACTAAAAAGACTATAACCGTTAAATTCGAAGGCAACTAGTTCTTTTATCTACAACAAATAATCCTTTTCTCATAAACTAATATTGAGTACTTCAAGAATTAGGGAAAGGGGATAATTATGAGAGGAATATTAACAACGAGAGAAAAAGAAGTCTTTGAACTTTTAGTAGGTGGCTTAACTACCAAAGAAATAGCTAATAACTTAAAAATAAGTGAAAAAACAGTTAGAAATCATATTTCAAATGTTATGCAAAAGCTTGGTGTAAAAGGCAGAGCCAATGCCGTTATAGAACTTTTAAAATTGAATGAAATAGAACTATAAAACTATGTTTTAATATCTTGATGTTAACTAAGGTTCTTTGTCAAATAGTGTTGGTAGACAATAATTTGATACAAGGAATTGATAATATAAGGGATGATTTTTATCATCCTTTTATAGTGCCAGAAATTAAGAATATTCTAGCGATGAAATGATCATATTTTCTATAACCAAAAGCAATTCTTTTTAAACATTTAATTAAATTATTTTTACCTTCAATAATTCCATTATTTATATCATATTTAAAAGAGTTATGTATATATTTAATATTTTTTCTATATAGTTTTAAAGCTTTTTTCATTTTATTAGAAACATTATTATTTTGATGAAAAACAATATTTTGAAATTTATTAAAGTCTTTGTTTCTTAAGGAATTAATAAGACCTTGATAACATTCATAGGTGGCTTTTAAAGTCTTATCTGTATTAACTAGAAAAGATACAATTTCTTTTTGAGAGATTTCTTTCTTAAAGTGTTTATCATA
>CALVTA010000063.1 GCA_944359735.1 uncultured Bacilli bacterium
AGCATGTTTTGAAATATAGGGTTATAAAATTTAAAAAATTTCTAAAAGCTATTGACTTTTTATTAGCAAGTTTTTATATCATAAAAATAAATAAAAAATGTATTTAAAATAATCCCTAAAATTACCAAATCTATAATAACAAAATTGGTTTTAAAATAATCGTAGTTAATCATATAAAATGTATTACTAGCTTTATAATTAAAATATAACCTTATGGCAATTATCCCTAAATAAAAAGTTAGCGTAAAAGAAATTAAATTATAGCTAATAAGTTCTTTATAAATTTTTTTATTACTAAGAACAGTAAAAATATTTATAAGAATAAATAACAAACTCATAATAAGAAAAGAAATACCAGAGAAACCACAATCAAATATTACATTTAAAAGAAAACAAATAAATATCACAAAAAAAATTACAGAAAAAATTCTAAGGTAATAAACCACTTTTTTAAGCATGAGAAAGACCTCTATCAAGTCCATCCTCTATTTCTTGTTTAAACTCTTCTTTAAATCTAGGAAGTTCTTTTTTTATAACATCAGGATAAACATTCTTAGTATTTTCAATAGCCTTTTGAATATCAAAAATATTGACTTCTTTTCTATTATTATAAATAGCATAAGAAAAAGCCTGCTGTAAAATAGTTAAAGTAACATCAGGATATCTTGAGCCGATTTCATAGATTCTCCTATATTCACTAGTTAGATCAGTTAAAAAGGCCATAATTTTTTGTTTCACATAAGGATCATACATAAGTCTAGCACCTGTCTTTTTTTCTATTTTAGGTAAAGTTCCCATACAAATAGCAATTACTTGATCTCTCGTAGGCTCAGCAACCTCAACTTTTTGAAAACGTCTAACAAATGCCTTATCCCTTAAAATATAACGTTCATATTCTTCTATAGTAGTAGCACCAATTACTTTAATATCTCCCCTATCAAGACCTGGCTTAAACATATTAGCAAAATCAAGAGCCTCTCCTTTACTACCCATCAAAGTATGAATTTCATCTATAAATAATATTAAATTAGAATAACTTTTTAACTCATCTAAAAGTATTTGAATCTTACTTTCTCCCGTATCAGGATCAATCCCCATTAAAGCTGAAGTATTAATTTTAATAATTTGATATCCCTTCAGAACATCAGGAACATTACCAAGTTGAATGCGATAAGCTAACCCCTCAACAATAGCAGTCTTACCCACCCCAGGTTTACCTGTTAAAATAGCAGATTTCTCAGGAGTTAAAAGAATTAAAACAAGTTGTTTAATCTCTTCTTCTCTTCCAATAGCAGGATTAGTAACATATTGTTTATCTGTAAAATTTTCACCATAACTTTTTAAAATACTAACTTTACTTTTTCTAATTACTTCATCATTCATAACTATCATCCTTTACATCTTAAGTATAACACAAAACTAAATTAAGGAAAATATTATTTATAGCCAATATCATAATTACTCGGCCCCATAATACATTTACCATCTATATCAAATCTAGAGCCATGACAAGGACAATCCCAAGTTTTCTCTATCTCATTAAAGACTAAACTACATTTCAAATGAGGACATTTATTATAAACAATATGCTCTGTACCATTTTCATCTTTATAAATAGCAATAGATCTACCATCTTTTTTAGTGAAATAAGGATTACCATGATAAAAAGTTTTATTTTTATTTACTTTGCTACTAATAAAACTATAAGCACTACTAAATATATTCAAAGGATAGTTAATTAATTTTTGACTATTAAATCCCCGCTTAGGATCAAATAATTCTTTGTATATATTAGCCTTATGATCAATTAGATCTTTAATAATTAAACTTGCTAACATACTATTAGAATTACCCCATGTATTATAACCTGTAGCAAGAATTAAACCATCATCAATAAATCCAATAAGAGGAAGATTATCTAAAGTCATTAAATCGTAATTACTCCAAATATAATCATAATTAACTATATTAGTATTTTTTTCTAACATTTCAACCATCTCTTTACTATTAGAAGCTAAAGCCAAATTAGAAGATGAAGATACCATTAGAATATGATCTTTATAATATCTAATAGAATTCAAAGGTTTTTCAATATTAATAGCATTAAAATCATAAGTATTTTTGACCTTAGAACAAACCAAAAAAGATTTTTCCAAATAACATTTTAAAGGCATTAAATAAGGAAATAAAAAATAAGGATAATGTAGAGCCAAAATTACATATTTAGCATTTATAACGTTAGTATTAGTATAACATTTAAAATTATTATCATATTTTTCTATTTTGATAATTTTAGTATTTTCAAAAACTCTATGATTTTTACTAACAGATTTTTCAATAATACTATTCATATATTTCAAAGGATGGAAAACATAAGTATCGCTAACATAAAAACCTGCTTTTATATTCTTACTATTAGGAAGATTATTAATAGAAGTAACATTCTCTCCAAACGAAATCAAAATATCTTTTTCTCTTTCAATTTTCTTTATATTTTTAGTATCAATAGTATAAAGATAAGAATTGCTTTTTTTTAAATCACAATTAATATTCTCATATTTTACAAGATTATAAATAAAATTAATAGCTTCTTTTTGACTTCTGTAATAAAGTTTAGCTTTATCATTACCAAAAACATTTGTAAGTTTAGTATAAATATTTTCCTGTAAAAAGGTTATTTTAGCACTACTCCTACTAGATGAACCACTCCCTATCTTATTCCTTTCTACTAAAGCTATTTTTCTACTATCATCCTTAAACTGATAAAAGGTATTACAACCTGTAATACCTCCACCAATTATTAAAATATCAACATCTATATTTTCTTTTAAACTCGGGTAATCATTACTTTTTTTTAAATCCTGCCATATAGGTATATTTTTCATTATAATCACCATTATTAATATAACCAATTTTTAATCATATATACTATCTCTATCGTAACTAACTATTTCTCCTGTATTAGCATTAATTTTATAATCATATTCGTAAGTATCATATGTAAAATCAATTTCATAAACAAGTATACCATCATCATATTCTTGCTCTGTTCTTAAAAAACTTACATCATCTTCCACTAGATTAGCATTAGTTAATGCAATATTCTTTGCTTCATCTAAAGTAATACTAGCAGTTACTCCATTAAGACTATTCTGATTATTAGTATTTCCATTATTACTATTATCAGAATTATTTTGATTATTATTAGTATTTACACTTCTAAAATCAGTATAAATAACTTTACCTTCTTTAGCATCAATCTTATATTCATAATCTCTATTTTGATAATACACTTCTACTTCATAAACACTATTATCCATTTCAAAATCAATACTTTCAAAATATAAATCATTACTACTAACATTCATATTATTAGCAACAATATCTTTTACTTCACTTCTACTAATAAATGAAGTTTTAAAATAAATTAATATAAGCAAAGCAATTACTACCAATATTCCTATTACAATAACTATAATTCTTCCATATTTCTTCATAATTACTCATCCTTTCTACTAGAATTTTATCATTACATTTTATTTAAGTAAAGATGATTTTAGAAGAAATGATTAATTGTTAAATTTTTCCCCTACCTTATTTGACAATTCTTCTTATATCAAAAAAACAATTTATATAATATGATAATTAATAGACAAAAGTTTATTTATAATATAATTGTTTTTCTAATAGTTTTAACTTGGCTTCTTCTTCTTTTAATTTTTCTCTATCAAGATCAACTATATTTTTAGGAGCCTTATTAACATAGTTCTCATTACTAAGTAATTTCTTACGTCTTAGAATAGAGTCTTTTAATCTCTTAATATCAGCTTCCAATTCTTCTTTATTAACTTCATTCTTAAAGAAATAAGTAATATCAATCAAACTAGATTTATAGTTAATAGATTGATAATCATCTAAGGCTTCACTGACAACTATATCATCAGTGATTTTTAATTGTGACTTATAAATATACTCTAAATCACTCTTAGCATTAAACATTACCTTATCATCTTTTTTTATATTATTAGTTGCTTTGAGATTTCTTATTTCTCTTAAATCAACTATAACTTTAGATATTTCTTCCTTTTCCTCATCAAATACAGTCTCACTATCGTATTTAGGATAAGTACTAATTACAATAGACTCACTATCTTTAAATGGTAGCATAGAATAAATCTCTTCTGTTACATAAGGCATAAAAGGATGAAGTAATTTTAAGATAGTTGTCAAAACATCAAGTAAAACACTCTTAGTAGTATCATTCATAGCAGCTTTACTTAACTCAATATAGTTATCACAAAAGTCTTCCCAAATAAACTTATATAACATATTACCAACATTATGGAAGTCATAACTATCCATATTCTTAGTAACATCTTTTATTAAGTTATTTTTTAAAGTTAAGATCCATTTATCTGCTTTTGATAAATTAATATAATCATAACTAGCTGTCTTCATACCTTCAAGATTCATTAAAACATAACGAGATGCATTCCATAATTTATTAATAAAGTTCCACGTAGATTTAACTTTCTCTTCATCATATCTTAAATCAGTTCCAGGTGCCGTATTAGTAGTTAAGAAAAATCTCAAAGAATCAGCACCATACTCATCAATAACATCCATAGGATCTACTCCATTACCTAAAGACTTACTCATCTTACGTCCTTCCTTATCACGAATAAGTCCATGAATAAGACAATCTTTAAATGGACGTTTTAAAGTAAATTCTAAACCCTGAAAAGTCATACGGTTAACCCAGAATGGAATAATATCATAACCAGTTACTAAGACATTATTTGGATAATATCTTTTAAATAAATCAGTTTCTTCAGGCCAACCAAGTGTTGAAAATGGCCATAAAGCAGATGAAAACCAAGTATCTAGAACATCCTCATCTTGAACCCAACCATCCCCATCAGGTGCATCCATTCCAACATATACTTCATCACCTTTATACCAAGCAGGTATTCTATGTCCCCACCATAATTGTCTAGAAATACACCAATCATAAGTTATTTCCATCCAGTAATTCATTGTTTTTTCATAACGTTCTGGCACAAAATTTACTTTAGTATCTTTATTCTTTTGATTAGATAGAACTCTATCTGCAAGAGGTCTCATCTTAACAAACCATTGCTTAGAAAGGGTTGGCTCAACAACGGCATCGCTTCTTTCACTATGTCCAACATTATGAATCATCTCTTCAATACTAATTAATAAGTCTCGTTTCTTTAAATCTTCTACTAATTTAAGACGACACTCTTCACGACTCATTCCCTCATAACCAGGAGCATTCTCATTCATAGTAGCATCTAAATTCATTACAATAACACGAGGTAAATTATGTCTCATACCTACCTCATAGTCATTAGGATCATGGGCAGGAGTTATCTTAACAACACCAGTTCCAAACTCAGGATCAGCATGATAATCTCCTACAATAGGTATTTCTTTATTAACAATAGGTAGAATTACTGTCTTGCCAATTAAATGTTTATATCTATCGTCACTTGGATTAACAGCAACTGCAGTATCACCAAATAAAGTCTCAGGACGAGTTGTTGCAACATCTAAGTATTCATCAGTACCAGTTATATAATACTTAATATGATAAAATGCCCCTTTATCTTCTTTATAAATAACCTCTTCATTAGATAAGGCTGTCATTTGAACCGGATCCCAATTAATAATTCTCTCTCCTCGATAAATTAAACCCTGCTCATAAAGTTTAACAAAAACATATCTAACAGCCTGACTAAGTCCTTCATCTAAAGTAAATCTTTCTTTAGTATAATCAAGACTAAGTCCAAGTTTTGCCCATTGTTCATGAATAGTAGTAGCATACTCATCTTTCCAACTCCAAGCATGTTCCAACCATTCATCACGAGTTATGCCACGAGGATTAATACCCATTTCTCTTAGTCTTTTATCAACTTTCGCTTGTGTTGCAATACCGGCATGATCCATTCCTGGAACCCATAAAGCATCATAACCATTCATTCTCTTATATCTAATAATAATATCTTGAAGTGTTGTATTCCAGGCATGACCTAAATGTAATTTACCTGTAACATTAGGTGGTGGTATTACTATACAAAAAGGTTCTCTACTTGTATCTTTATCCCCTTTAAAATATCCTTTATTTACCCAATTATTATATTTATCTTTCTCTACTTCTTTATGATTATACTTCTTATCTAACATGGCCTTTCTCCTTCCCAGATATTTTATTTAAATAATTAGCATTTCTCTTCTTTATAATCTCCAATTCTTGGGTAACACTCTCAATTCGCTCTTCCCTAAAATTCCCGTTTTCTAATAATGTAAAATTACTAAAACCTACATAATCACAGTTTTCAAATCCTTTAATATTATTGTCAAACCATTCCTTTTGGCTATTAGTAACAAGTTCTGGAATATAGAATATAGCCATTTTCATATACTCAAAACTAGTCTTAACAACCAAATTACCATCTAATGCTAGCATAACTGGTGCTATATTACTATCATTATTTCCAAACTTATAACCTAAGTTATAATTATCAGAAAATTCTTGCATATATTTTAAATGATGTTCGTCCTTTTTTACTACTCTAAAAAACATAGGTACATTTAATCTATCCTCATTAGAGATAATATATAAACAATTTCTAATTTTAAACACCTCCTAAAAATAAAAATAACTATAAACTTAAGGGAGTATACAATGAGTATACTCGGTACCACCTTAATTTATAGTTATTTAACTATTCTCATTAATGATAACGGATATCCCGAGATAACTTACTAAAATTTTCAGAAATCCTGCTTTATTCACTACCTTCCATATATCATATTGTTAATTTCCACCAAACATTAACTCTCTATTAATACTTTATATGTACTCCTTGAATATCAATCGCATTTAAGTGTATTATAAGCTAATTTTTCATATTTTTCAACTACTTAATTTTATCAACCAAATATTATTTGAGTTTAGGTAAAAATAAAAGTTGACAAAGAAAAAGTGAAAATGTGTTATCCACAGATTCACTTTTTTAGTAC
>CALVTA010000064.1 GCA_944359735.1 uncultured Bacilli bacterium
CATCTATATCTTCATTACTTGTATAAACTACACCATTATAAGATAAATTAAAGGTAGAACAGACATCTATTATAGTATTGTAAACTATATTATTTTTAAGCAATTCCTTGAACTCAAATGTGTTCCTGTAGTTACTCCAAGATTACAAGAATTTTGTAAAACTTGAAGAAACGTCTGATGTCCATGTCCTCCTGCTTTCCAACATTTAATTCTTGCAGTATCTACTTGAACAGACCCAGTATCTGTAAATTCATCTTTAAATAAATCAATTACCCCCTCTTCTACAGCAGCAGCTGTTGTTACAATTTTTTGTGTTGATCCAGGCTCATAACTAGCCCATATAGGTAGATTACGAGATAACTCCTCCGTAGAATAATCTTGATAATTATTTGGATCATAATTAGGTCTAGAACTCATTGCCAATATCTCTCCAGTCTTTGGATCCATCACAACAGCAAGAGCCATATCAGGATTAAACATATCCACAACATTATTAAGTTCACGCTCCACTGACTTTTGAATATTTATATCAATAGTAAGTTGTAAATCCATTCCATCTTGTGGTTCTATATATAAATCAGTTAGTTCTAATTTATTCCCTTTAGCATCACTAAAATACTTAATAGCACCATTTTCACCCGTCAAATAATCATCATACTGTAACTCTATACCAGAAAGTCCTTGATTATCAATACCTACATATCCCAAAACATGAGATAACATTTCTTCATAAGGATAATATCTTTTAGACTCTTTAACTAAATAAACGCCATCAAAGTTTAAAGCTTCTATTTTGTCAGCCACTTCATAAGATAACCTTCTTCCTTCAGGATGAACCCTCTCAATAGAAGTTTCTTTATAAACATGTTCTTTCATCTCAGCAAAACTAACTCCTAAAATATCAGCAAGTTTAGTAGTAACCTCTTTTTTATTTTTAATTTGATTAGATATTAAAACAAGAGAAGTTGTTGTAATATTATCAGCAAGAATGACTCCATTTCGATCAAGTATTCTTCCACGAGCCGCTTCAATAGGTAAATTTCTACTCCATAAGTCACTAGCAAGACTTGATAACTTTTTATAATCTACAACTTGAACATAAAATACTCTTAAAACTATTATTAATAAGATACTGCTAAATACTAAAAGAATTATTTTCATTCTTTTATCTATTCCTCTTGTAAACATAAAAACTCACTACCTTTCCAGTAGTAAGTTTATGATTTTAAAAATATATTTATTATTTAATGAGGTTAAATACTAATGTTTGAAAACTTCTATTTATTATATATTTTAGTTAATTTAGTAAAAAAAGAAAACATCTATATTTCAAGATATTTTAAGTATATTTCTTTTTCTTTAATATTTTATATATCTCATAAACTATTACTAAACTAAAACAAGAGAGTCCTAATAAGAACACCATTACATAAGTAAGAGAGTCTTTTAAAAGTATTAAAGTAATTAAACTACTAATTATCAACTTGCCTAACTTTCTTGCAAAATTTAATTTATTTATCATAATCTCATGGTATTCTTGTTTAGTATTATTAAGTAATAACTCTTTAATATAATTATCAAATGGATCTCTTATAGCAAGAAATAAACAAAAACCCATACTCATTAAGATAATACCAAAGACTTTAAATGATATAAAGTTACCTATTAAGATAATTATAAATGATAACAATAAACTATACCCAATAATAGATAATATCTTACTTTTATACTTTTCATAAATTGTAATAAAGAAATAATTCGCAACTACTCTAACAATTCGTGAGACACTAACTATTAAAGTTAAAATAATAGAGACATTTTCTAAAGATAAAAAACTATCTAACTTATACTGGATAAATAATTTACTATTATTTTGTCCTAAATCTATAATTGCGTAACATACTGCAAAAATAAGTAAAATTAAAAACACAAGATGGGTTATTTTAACTTTTCTTCTATCTTTCTTAATTACTTTATTATTAGTAGTTTTAACCTCATATAGAAAATTAACTAAGAAAAGATTTATTAGGCAAAAAATTAGACAACATATCATAGGTAAATAGTTATTTAAATTAAAAATAAAACCAGCTACAAAGGAAGTAAACATTGTAACTATTGCATAAATTAATGAACCTTTGCTTTCATATTCCAAATGTCTATCTTCTTCTTTTAAAAACTCTAAGTTTTTTCTAATTAAAACTGTATCCATCTTTTTAAAATAAGCATATGCTTCATAAAGAATAGAACCTATTAAAATAGTAAAATAATTATTACCAAAAGTTATTAAGAAAGCTCCTAAGAAAAGTAAAGTTACCCCTACTCTAACAGAGTTTAAAGCACCTATTTTATTAATTATCTTCATAACTAAGGGATTTAATATAATCATTACTAATAAACTAATAGTTGTAAGAGAGCTAATTTCTAAAGCACTTAAATGTTTTACTTCTGTTAAAAATAATGTATTGATTGCAATATAGAAAATTAAATCTCCTGAAAATCCTGCAAATAGAGGATAGATTTTATTACTTAAAATTATCCTCTTCTTATTTACTACCATTCTAACTTTCCATTCCTAATTTTCTTTTAATAAATTTAAATATTTCTACTATAAGAATTGGTGATAAAGATAGTAATATAACTACTAACCATTCAGTTCCACTTAATACACTAAGTGAGAAGAATTCTCTTATAGGCGTTACAAATAAAACAATTACAAGGAATAATATAGAACCTACCACAGAAAGGAATAACATCTTATTTCTTGGATAGTCTTTACTAAATAGAGATGTTATACTTGAACTTTGATTTAAAGAATGGAATATCTGTGATAAACATAAAACTGTAAAGGCCATTGTCATACCTACATCATAACTATCATTTGATCCTATAAAGTAAGCGATTAAAGTAATGACAGCAAGGAATATTCCATAGAAACCTATTCTAAAGACGAGCCCCTTTTCAAATAAGCTTCCCTCTTTAACTGGTTTATGTTTCATAACATTAGGACTTGCTGGATCAATTCCAAGAGCAAGAGAAGGAAGTGTATCAGTTACAAGATTAATAAATAAAATATGAACTGCAAGTAAAGGACTAGGCAAATTAAATAACATAGATATAAATATAGTTAATACTTCAGCGATATTTCCAGCTAATAAATACTGTATTACTTTTTGAATATTACGATATACTCTTCTACCTTCCTTAATAGCTGCTTCAATAGTTGTAAAATTATCATCTAAAAGGATCATAGCAGCAGCATCTTTAGCAACATCGGTACCAGTAATACCCATGGCAACTCCAATATCTGCAGTCTTTAAAGCTGGAGCATCATTAACACCATCTCCAGTCATAGCAATTATTTCTTTATTTTTCTTTAAAGCATTAACTATTCTAAGTTTATCTTTAGGAGTAACTCTCGCAAAGACAGAAATATCTTTAATTGTATTACGAAGTTTTAAATCACTCATTTTACTTAAAGCTTCCCCATCTACTACCAAATCCCCTTTTTTATAGATACCAAGATCTTTAGCAATAGCTCTCGCCGTTAATTTATGATCTCCTGTAATCATAATTACTCTAATACCTGCTTCATGACAAGTATTAATAGCATGTTTAACTTCTTCTCTTGGTGGATCTATTATTCCCATAATACCAATAAAAATTAAATCTTCTTCTATCATATCCCCTTCTTTAGGAAGAGTATTAATATTTTTCATGGCAAAGCCTAAAAGTCTTAAGCCCTTACTAGACATAGTAACACAATATTCTTTAATTTTATCCTTATCTTCACTAGTAAGTTTAATTTTCTTGCCATCAACACTAGCATAACTACATACATCTATTAACTCCTCAGGAGCACCTTTACAATAAACTAAATATCCCTTTTTATCTTTAATGACAGCACTCATTCTTTTTCTAACAGAGTCAAAGGCTTGTTCATATAAAACTTCATTACTTTTTATATCTTTAATATCATAACCATTATCTTTAGCATAAGTTAATAAGCATCCTTCTGTAGGATCACCTATTACTTTATCTTTATCAATATAAGCATTATTACATATAAGAGAACACTTTATTAAGTCATCATTAAATGTATTTTCATCATTTTTATTAATAATATCACTATATAAAGTGCTTTTTACAACCGTCATCTTATTTAAAGTAAGAGTCCCAGTCTTATCAGAACAAATAACAGTTGCACTACCTAAAGCTTCAACAGCAGGAAGCTTCTTTACTAAAGCATTTTTCTTAGCCATACGAGATACACCTAAAGCCATAACAATTGTAGCAGTAGCAGGTAATCCCTCTGGTATTACAGAAATAGCAAGAGATATTGATACCATTAACAAAGAAATAAAATCATTACCATATAGTAAACCTATTATAAATATAAGTAAGGCAATTAAAATACCAACAACACTTAAAACTTCCCCTACTTTATTAAGTTTCCTTTTTAATGGAGTATCTAAACTATCAGTATCTTCTAACATAGTCGCAATATGACCTACTTCCGTATCAGTAGATGTTGCTACTACTACTCCAACAGCAGTACCATAAGAAATAATAGTTGAAGAATAGACCATATTAACTCTATCTGCCAAAGGCACCATCTCATCCAAAAGAACCATAGCATTCTTTTCTACAGGAACACTTTCTCCTGTTAATGATGACTCATCTACTTTCAAACCATTTTCTTCTATCAACCTAATATCTGCAGGAACAATATTACCATCTTCTAAATAAACAATATCACCAATCACCAAATCTTTAGTTAAAATATTCTTTTTTCTACCATTTCTTATTACAGTAGTATGAGGAGCATTCATGCTTCTTAAAGATTCAATAGCATTAATCGCTTTCTTCTCTTGTATTATACTAATTAAAGCATTAATAAAAATAATTATTAATATAACTACGCCTTCCGCAATTTCTCCTAATATAAAGGAAAGAATTGAAGCAAGTAAAAGTATTAAAATCATTCTGTCTTTAAGTTGTTCAATAACCATTTCAAAAACAGTTTTTTTCTTCTTATTAGCTATTTCATTAAGACCATACTTTTCTAATCTCTTAGAGACTTCTTTATCATCTAAACCTTCTATATTACTATTTAACTTTTTAATTACTTCATTAATATCCTTAGTATAAGCATTTTTCAACTTAGTCATTGCCTCCTCTTACTATCTTAATAAGGCTATTATATCAAAGATAAAAGAAAGACACTCCTAAAACGGAATGCCCTTACTGTGGTTCTACTATGGAACAACTTAAAATTTAAAGTTTTTGCTTTATTCTTTTTGTCGTGATACTAAATTATACTAGTATCACTTTTGTTTTGTCTGTTTTAAACGCAATTTCCTTATATAGAACAAAGAAAACAAAATAAATTTTATTTCTTCCTTGTCATTACTGTAGAGTTACAATTGATGTGACACCATCAATATAGAAAAAAAGCAATAAGTCGTATAAAATATTAATTGAAAAACAAAAATTATACGAAAGGACTTATTGCATATGAGAAGTATATCACAAACTCAACGTTATATTCCACATGAATTAAATACAAAATACTATATGGATCAAAAATTTAATAAAAAGAAATCCTAATATTTCTTTATGTGAGTTATATGAAAAATTAAGAGTTAATTATGGATATTTAAGACATGCTTCTTCATTATTCAGATTACTAAGAAAAATGAACTTTTATGTTAATAAAGAAAAACATTCTAAATATGTTCCTAAAGATTGTTATTCTGGAAACGATTGATGAAGCTTCAAGAGAAAAGTTTATTTATCCTTATAAAGAACAATCTTCATACTCACTAGTTAGTTCTTTTAAAATTCTCATAGGTCAAAATATTTCTTAAACCCATTTTTCTTTTGATGATCTAAAAAAATGGTTATATACAAATCTAACACAACGCTATCCCTCCCTGATGTAATCAGTCTATTATTTAGATCGTTTATTTGCCAATGATTTTTACGTTTTAAACGTAATTTCCTTATTTTATTTAGTTATTTCTATTATCTTATTTAACACTTCTTTATACTTATCATAAACAGTTTCATGTTCCATCACTTCAAATTCGTTTACATCAACCAATCTATTTTCTTTTATATTCTTATCATCTTTAGTAGTAATTATTTCTGCTTCTATTTCTCCTGCTCCTCTTTTAAACAAATCTAATAACTCTTTAGCATTTGCTTTAACAACTCCAAGTACTTCATTAGAATCAAATTTAAAACTATTAATATTTCCTTCAAACAAATCAACATAGACATTAGCCTTAGCTCTATCTTTAAAGACAGTACCATCTTTTTTTACTTTATCCATTTTCCATGGGACAATACCTACAAGTATCGCATCACTACTATCTATATCAAGACCTATTTCTTCTTTAATTTCTCTTTTAAATGCTTCCTTAATAGTTTCTCCTTTTAAAACATGTCCTGAGGCTGTTGTATAAAACTTACCACTATCTTTTCTTATTTGAAAGTAAACACTACCATCAAATTCATATAACCAACAATGAACAGTATTATGCCATAACCCTTCTTTATGAACATCATCCCTACTCTTATAACCTAAATAATTACCTTTATCATCATAATAATCCAGATATTCCATATGCAATCTCCTTCTCTTTTCATGTGTCTATTTTAACAAAACTAAATTTACTTTTATAGCATCTAATAGTATAAATACAATATTAAATGATATTTTTTAGAAATTTATAAATAGGGGCTGTAACGAAATAAAATAATTTTGTTTCAGTCTTTTTAAATTCAAAATAAATAACAAAATATAAAAAACGTTAGAAGAATTAAACCTCTAACGCATTTTTGTGA
>CALVTA010000065.1 GCA_944359735.1 uncultured Bacilli bacterium
TTTGATTGATAAGCCAATAATTAAAAGTAAATATTGGGAAAAATCTCCCAATTTAAAAATGGAAACGTTTCCATTTCTAAAACAAAAAAAAGAAAAAGGACTGAAACAAAATTATTTTATTTACAGACTCGAAGAAATTATTTTAAATGAATTAATTTATACTAAAAATGTGTGAGTACAAACTATAATATTTGTACTAAGTGTGTAAGGAAATCTGTGTAAATGAGATATCTCCATGATTAGAACTAGCCAGCACTGAATTTGTACTCCCGTATAAATTCTATTATGGGAATTTTCCATACCATTAGTCTTTTAATGACTTAATAATTAAATAACAATATATTGGTGCAAATAATGTAACCACCGCTAACAATATTTTGAAATAAGTAATATTCATTGTAAAAGATACAATAAACATTAAAATGTAGCCAATTATTCTTCCTAATCCTATAGATATTGAAGTATAACCAATATATTCTTCGCGATATTTCTCTATTCTGCATTCTTTAACTAAGTCACCTTTTCTAGTATTATAAACCACATCAAAAATACAAAAAGTAACTATATAGCAAAAATTATAAATTATTAAAGTAATTTTATTGATGTCAATTAATAGCCCTACAACTCCAATTACTACAATAAAAGAACATAATGATAATATAAACTTTGCATTTTTTATATTATAATATTTATTATATAACATTAATGATATCATAGAGCATATCGAGAAAATTGTAGTTAAAACGCCTAAATTAAACGATGTTTTAAACGTCATAACGGTTATAATAATTATCAAAGTACTAATCGAACTTTCTACAATGCCATATGCTATACCTGATAAATTATATTTTTGTATTTTTGTTAATTTTTTTTCTTTAATATATTTTATAAATCGTCTAAAACTATATTTTTCTTTGTCATTATTTCTTATATCAGTTCTAATAAATAAAGTTATAACTATTTGAATAATAGAAAGTATAAAAACATATATTGCAATTTTAGTGAATGAATATAACTCTATAGAAGTCCCCAAAATGATAGGAGAAACTATGTTTACAATTTTTCCTAATATCTTTTTAATAGACATATATTTTTTTCTATTATCATTATTTGTAACATCTATATATATAAGTTCATGGGCACACCAATATAGTATTTCTGAAAATGCATATATTATTGCAATTAAAATGTAGTTAGAAGCAATCTTATCAGATAACACTACTATAAGTAAAATAAATAAAGCTCTTGATATTATTCCTAATGACATTATATGTTTACTTTTAGTAGGAGTTTGTTTAATTATCTTCCCCATAAATACATTACCAATACTAAGCAAAAAGTATATTATTATATAGTATATTGATATTGTAGTTATATTTTCATTCGTTACTTCCAAAAAGTATGCCACTAAAAATGTTTCGATAAATACTGCTGTTAATGTATATATTAAATCACTGGCAATTAATAGTTTTGCATTTTTTCCAATTTTTCTCTCCATAATTACTCCTCTTAATATATTCTAAATTATATATTAAATCAGACATTTTTCTATACTTTTATTGAATTTTAATAATTATTCATATACAATATTTTCAGAAAGAGAACCATGTTCGTAACTTGTATGTGATTCGCTCCATTGAGGTTGAAAGTCGCACATTTGGTGATTTCTATATACAAAAAGTTCACAGTATTTGATTCTCATTTAAAAACAACTTACAAACTATAAAAAGTTCGTAAGTTGTTATTATATATTAAACTTTTTCAAAATTAATTTAAGCAAACTGACTATTATAAAGATCAGCATAAGCACCATTTTTATCTAATAATTCTTTATGAGTTCCTTGCTCTATAATATTACCATTTTGCATTACTAATATTAAATCAGCATCTACTATAGTTGATAAACGATGGGCAATTACAAAACTTGTTCTATTCTTCATAACATTTTCCATTGCTTTACCAATTTCAATTTCTGTTCTAGTATCAACACTACTAGTCGCTTCATCTAATATTAAAATACTTGGATTACATAATATTACTCTAGCGATTGTAAGTAATTGTCTCTGTCCTACAGAAATATTTTCGGCATCACTTGTTAATACTGTATCATAACCATCTGGCATTGTTCTAATAAAGAAATCTACTCTAGCCATCTTCGCTGCTTCTATAATTTCTTCTCTAGTAGCATTAGGTTTTCCATAAGCAATATTTTCAGCGATTGTTCCTTCAAATAACCAAGTATCTTGTAATACCATACCAAAGTTATTTCTTAAATTTTCACGTGTTAATTTCTTTGTATCATATCCATCTAATAGAATCTCTCCACTATTAACATCATAGAATCGCATTAATAAATTGATTAAAGTAGTTTTTCCCGCTCCTGTTGTACCAACAATAGCAATTTTTTGACCTTTCTTTGCTTTAAAACTAATATTTTTCATTAATGTTTTATTTCTAGTATAGCCAAAAGATACATTTCTAAACTCTACTTCTCCATTAGCATTTTCTACTACTTCTGGATTTTTAGGATCTTTAGTAATCTCTTTTTCATCTAACATATTATAAATACGTTCTGCAGATGCTAAAGCTGACTGTAATGAGTTCAACATATAAGATGCTTCTGTTAATGGTT
This sequence comes from uncultured Bacilli bacterium, assembly GCA_944359735.1. GTDB lineage: Bacteria > Bacillota_I > Bacilli_A > RF39 > UBA660 > Onthousia. Next base: position 2,633 of record CALVTA010000065.1, read on the forward strand.
CAGATGCTTGATTTAAGTATTGGAAAAATGCTTGAAACACTCCGACAGTTAATTTTTGTTCTATTAATAACTTTCCTGCAAAAACAGCGATTACTACTTGACCTAATCTATTAACAAGCCTAATAGCAGGATTAATAGCATTAGTCATAAAATCTGCTTTTCTTGTCGCTTCTGCTACTTGTTCTGTTACTTGACGCATACTTTCTATACTATTATTTTCTTGATTAAATGACTTAATAATAATTCTTCCTGTATATGCTTCTTCTACTTGAGAAGTTAAATTAGCAATCTGGTTTTGTCTTTCAATAGCATAATTTAAAGTTTTTTTAGTAAATGTTTTAGTAAGTACCATTGAAATTATCATAAATACTAAGAATACTATAGTTAAGCCAATATTAAAGTATATCATCATAATAATTGAACCTACTACTGTACCTATTGATGTAAATAATGTTAATAAACCAGTTTGTAAAGCTTCTGACATTTTATCTAAGTCATTAGTCGCTCTACTTAATATTTCACCTTTCTTATGATTATCAAAGTAAGAAAGTGGTAACTTATTAATCTTATGACTAATTTTCTCACGCAAACTTAAACTCAACTTTTCAGAGAAACTTGTCATTAAGAACTTCTGTAAAGTATATAATCCTGCTGTTGCAATATAGATAATCAATAAGATTAAAATTTCTCTTCCTCCTGTTTGCCAAGTAATTGAGAATTTTACTCCTTCATTAATAGCATCCTGTATATGATTCCATAACATATCTACAATATTTGCACTATAAACAGGTGCGACAAGACTTAATACTGTGTAAAATATAATTGAAATAAATACAATAATTAAACGAGGATACTCTTGCCTTACAGATTTTAATAGACGTTTGATTGTTTTCGCTTGTCTTTTTAAATTCTTACTTTTATTTGCCATTCTTTCCTCCTTTTAACTGTGACTTTGCTATTTCTTGATAAATTTTACAATTTTTCATTAACTCTTGATGAGTTCCAACTCCAACAATTTCTCCATCATTTAAAACAACAATTTGATCTGCATTTACAATAGTTGAAATACGTTGTGCAATAATTAATACTGCTGATGTTGTTAACTCTTTTTCTAAAGCTTTTCTCAAAGCTGCATCTGTCTTAAAGTCCAAAGCTGAAAAGCTATCATCAAAGATATATAATTCTGCTTTTTTAATTAATGCTCTAGCGATAGATAATCTTTGTTTCTGTCCTCCAGAGAAGTTAGTACCACCTTGGGCAACATGAGTATCAAGCCCATCTTCTAAATCTTTTACAAACCCAGCTTGAGCAATATCTAAGGCATGCATCATCTCTTCATCAGTTGCATTTTCATTACCATAACGTAAGTTATCTCTAATAGTTCCTGAAAATAACCAAGCTTGTTGTGGTACATAAGAAATATGGTCTCTTAAACTTTTCTGTGACATATTTCTAATATCTTGACCATTTAAACTAATACTACCACTACTTACATCATGAAGTCTCATAATTAGTTTTGCAATGGTTGATTTACCAGAACCAGTACTTCCGATAATTGCAGTTGTTTTTCCTCTTTTACAAGTAAAACTAATATTTTCTAAAGTATTTTCATCAGCATCATCAAATTTAAAAGTCATTTTATCAAACTTAATAACAATAGGATTCTTTCTTCTTTTAATATTTTTAGCATCTTTTCCATCTTTAATCTCTGATTCTGTATCTAATACTTCATTAATTCTTTTTAAACATATTCTCGCTCTTGGTAGTAAGATAATTACCATCTGAGCCATAATAACATAGAATAGAATTAATATTGCATACTCAGTTAATGCTGTAATATCACCGATTTCCATATTTCCAACACCAATTTGATTACCACCAAACCATAGTATTGCAACAATACATAAGTTAATGGCAAAGAATGCTAAACTATCAAGTCCTGCAAATAAACCATTCGCTTTAATAGCAGAATCTGCATATTCACTAAATGATTTCTTTAATCTTTCTTCTTCATATTCTTCTTTATTAAATGCTCTAATTACTCTAACCCCAGTAATATTTTCACGTAATATAACATTCATTTTATCTAAGAATCTTTGTAACTTTTCAAATATTTTAGTCGCTTTTCTTGTAATAAAGATAGCAGCGATAATAATGATTACTGTTACAAAAACAAGTAACAATCCCATCTGATGATTAATAGAAAAAGCCATAGCAATTCCTGATACAAACATAATAGGAACAGGTATTACCATTTGTACACAAGAAATAAATGTTTGTTGTACAACATTTACATCATTTAAAGTTCTAGTAATCATAGAAGCAGTACCAAATTGTTTAAAATTAGTATAAGAGAAATCTAATGATTTTTTATAAATATCATTCCTCATATCTCTACCTATATTTGATGATAACTTAGAACATAGATAACTTCCAAGTAATGCTCCTAATCCTGACATAATTGTTACTACTAGCATCAAAATTCCTTTTTGATAAATATAATCTAAGTTTTTACTTCCTACACCGATATTAATCATATCTGATGTAATAGTAGGAATTAATAAGGCACCTACGACATCGAATACAATAAATAATAAAGTAAAAATACATAAGCCCTTATATCTTTTTACATATTTAAATATTATTTTCATACTTCTCTCCTTTACTTATATAATTCTTTTATTTCATTATGTAAAATATTTATATACTTATCTATAGTTTTCAAAAGATTAGTTCTTTCTTTAGAACTTAACTTACTAAAAGCTTCTTTCTCAGTTTTTAATAATGGACTAACTACCTCTTCTGCTAAAACTTTACCTTTCTCTGTTAGTAAAACTCTTTTATCTTTTCTCTTTCCTTCTAATAGTTCTAGATAAATAATTCCTTTTTGTTCTAAAGTTTTTAATGCAGAATTAATAGTCTGTTTACTATAAGACCACATATTACATAAATCTTTTTGAATATATACTTCTTCTTCATCTTGAATTGCACATATAATCCAAAAAGCAGTATCAGAAAGCCCACTATGTTTAGCGAATTGATGGTATTGACTATCCATCTTTTTTAATAACTGATCAAAAAGTATTAGTTGTTTTTCTATATTATCATCCATTTCTCTACCTCCTTTTTAGTCTGAACACAGACCATTTTATGATGATAGATTTTTATTGTCAAGACATTTTTAACAAAAAAAATTGTTTTCTGCAAATACAGATCACAATCCCATAAAAAAACTATTTATAAACACAATAATTATTACCATTTTCAAAAATATTATTATCTATTTACTCTTTAAATTTAAAATTTAACACAATTTTTAAACTAATCATTTATTCTATTAATCAAATAATTATTCAGATACTCTATCCATTCAGGAGCATCTTCTTCATCAAATAAATGATATAAAAAATCTACAATAAATTGATGCCTAATTTTAGATTCTTCTATGCCTGATTTTGTCAACATCAAATTTTTAAGATTTAATATTTTCTCAAATATATGGCAAACACTAGTATCAGCACATAATTTTATATTTTTTTCATCCCTTATCCCTTCAACTGGAAAAATATCTTTATCAAAAAATGGTTTACCATTTCTCATACAATAAGTATGAACTCTTAAAATACCATTTGCACCCAATGAATCACACATATCTGCATCAGAAACTATCTTACCTTCAAGTGTTGTAGGACAACATCCCTTCAATCTTTTTCTATAACCAATACTACTTAGAGCAAGACATACTTGATCTTGAATATTTTTATCAATATTACAATTACTCATAATATTTTTAGCATTTATAAGTTTTTCTGCATGATCCATTCCAAATAATTTATAATCATCTACATCGTGAAGTAATGCAATTAAAGCAACAATCTCTTTATTTGCTTTTTCTTTTTCAGCAAATTTTAAAGATAAATTTAACACTCTATTAACATGCTCTATTCCATGACCAGAATTATCTTTATTTAATATTCTTTCTACTTCTTCCTTTACTTTTCCTATCATTATTATCTCGTATAATCAATCTTATAGAAATATTAATCTATTTGATTGATCCCTTTCTATTTATATTTTTTGATTTATTA
>CALVTA010000066.1 GCA_944359735.1 uncultured Bacilli bacterium
AAAGAAATAGAAAACGTGTTTAAGCTACTAAATACAAATGATATCGCAAAATTATTAGAAAAAAACACATGATTTAAGATTTCATGCGTTTATCCTGGGCTTGAGTTTTTTTGTCTTGACTAAAACCTTTTATCTTCTTATACTTATTAGTAGAATTGGAGGCTATGAAAACTGTGGTTAAAGAGGATATTTTAAAACAGCATAAACAAATATTAATGACTGCAGGATTAGAACTTGCTACTAATAATACTAATTCTTTAATAGAAGATGATATTATTAATGGAGTTATAGAAGTACCACTTGAAGCGATGGATACAGTTAAACAAAGAGTTCTTAATATTGCAAAAAATAATAGTTTGGTTTTAGATAGTGATAAGTTTAGTGAAGTTTTAACTAGTTATAAAGATGAATTAAAGGAAGAGTTTAGAAATATTTTTAAGAAACGGATAAAACTAATAGAAGATAATTATTCTAAAATTAATGATGATAAACCAATGGAGTTAGTTAAAAATTTAAAAAAAGAATTAGTTAAGTTTAATAAAGATGTTAAAAAAGAAGAGAAACAACTTTTAACAAAACTTGTTAAAGAAAAACTTGTTAGTAATTTAGATTCAATAGTAAAAGATGATAATACTACTTTTAAGAAAGAGGCTACTAAGTTTTTACAAACTACTTATGTTAAACAAATATTAGAAATTATTGATATGAAAATATTGGTTAAAGATATAATACTGCTTAATAGTTTAAAAGAACAAATAGAAAGGTTTGTTTTTACTAAAGAAAATTCTCATTTATTTGATTAGATGAGAGTTTTTTTTATTTCTTTTATCAATTGGAAATAATTACCAAGGAAAAAAGCTCCTTCTTACGTATATAATAACAATAGATAGTGTGATTTAGATGGTATAAAATGGGCAGATATTGGAACAATAACTACTGTAAAGGAAGGAGCATATATGAAGACAACAGGTGTAGTAAGAAGAATTGATGATTTAGGAAGGATTGTTATTCCTAAAGAAATTAGAAAGACTCTTAGAATTAGAGATGGAGAATCTTTGGAATTTTTTGTGGATAAAGAAACAATAACTTTAAAAAAATTTTCTACTAGTGCGGACTTAGGAGAAATAGCCCAAACTCTTTTAGATACTATTTATACTACTATTAATAAAAGTATTTTTGTTACTGATCGTGATAAGTTTGTAGCAGGAAGTGGAAAATTAAAGAAAGATTTTTGTGGTTTTAATATTTCGACACAACTTGAAGAATATTTATTTAGTAATGAAAACTTAATTAAAGACTCTGGTATAATTAATGAAATTGTTGATAATATTAGTGATGAAAAAGAAGAATATAAATATATTTTGAGTCCTATAATATTGGATAGTGAGACAACGGGATTAGTTTTAATGATTGTTGAAGATAGTAAAAGTTTTAGCGAGGAAGATGAACATATTGTTCAAATAATTGCCAATTTTCTTGCAAAATACCTTGAAGATTGAGATTTGTTATGTTAAACTGGTTTAAAAGTTGTGATGAAGAGTTTTATAGTTATTTAGTTATAGAGACCTCTTGGTTGGTGGAAAAGTGGCGAATAGTAATTATAAAATATGGCTTCTGAACTTTCATATTGATATGTAAATATGAACGTTGCTAAGCGTTAATTAGAATGAGTTTACAAGATTTATTGTAAAAAAAGGTGGTACCGCGGATTTGTTTCGCCCTTTTGTTATGATAAATTTTTTTTGTTAGGAGAGATGATTAATGAATAAATATTATATTACAACAGCGATAGCTTATACTTCAGGAAAGCCACACATTGGTAATACATATGAGATTGTTTTAGCAGATGCTATTGCAAGATATAAAAGAAGTAAAGGTTATGATGTTTATTTTCAAACTGGTACAGATGAACACGGTTTAAAGATTGAAACTAAAGCTAAAGAGGCAGGGGTTAAACCTCAAGAATTTGTTGATTCTATTGCTAAAGAAATAAAAAATATTTGGGATTTAATGGATACTAGTTATGATAGATTTGTTAGAACTACTGATAAACATCATAAAGAAGTAGTTCAAAAGATATTTAATAAGTTATATGAACAAGGAGATATTTATAAAGGTGAATATGAGGGATGGTATTGTACTCCTTGTGAATCTTTTTTTACTGATAGTCAATTAGTAGATGGTAAATGTCCTGATTGTGGTAGAGATGTACAAAAACAAAAAGAAGAAGCTTATTTCTTTAGAATGAGTAAGTATCAAGATAGATTATTAAAGTATATTGAAGAACATGATGATTTTATAGAACCTGTTTCTCGAAAAAATGAAATGATTAATAATTTTTTGAAACCAGGATTACAGGATTTGTGTGTTACAAGAACTTCTTTTAAGTGGAGTATTCCAGTTACTTTTGATCCTAAGCATGTTATATATGTATGGATAGATGCATTAACTAATTATATTACTTTTATAGGATATGATCCTGATGGTTCGAGTGATTTATTTAAAAAATTATGGCCTGCAGATTTACATTTAATTGGGAAAGATATATTACGTTTTCATACTATTTATTGGCCTATTATTTTAATGGCTTTAGATTTACCACTTCCTAAAAAAATATTTGGTCATCCTTGGTTACTTACTGATAATGATAAAATGAGTAAGAGTAAAGGTAATGTTATTTATGCAGATGATTTAGTTGGTTATTTTGGAGTGGATGCAGTTAGATATTATCTGTTAAAAGAAATTCCTTATGCTAATGATGGAAATTTAACTTATAGTTTGTTTATCGATGTTATAAATAGTGATCTTGCTAATACTCTTGGTAATTTAGTTCAAAGAACTATTAGTATGGTTAATAAATATTTTGATGGTAAAGTTTCTAATAGTAAGTGTTATGATGATATGGATAGTGAATTTGTTTCTAAAATAAACAATTTGCAAACTAATATAGATAAAGCTATGGATAATTTGGAAGTTTCTCTTAGTCTTAATTTAATAATGGAATTATTGAGAACTAGTAATAAATATATAGATGAAACTACACCTTGGATTTTAGCAAAAAATGAAAGTAGTAAAAATAGACTTGAGACAGTATTATATAACTTACTTGAATCTATTAGAGTGTGTGCACTTAGTTTATCTTTTGCCATACCATCAACAAGTAAGGAGATATTGCGACAAATAAATAACAATAAAAGTGAACTTAGTTATTTAGAAGATAATATGTATGAGGTTATTACTCCTAAACCATTATTTAATCGTATTGATAAAGAGAAATTTTTAAAAGAACATGATTTGTAAAATTTATTGTAAATAAAAAAATAAATGGGATTATTTTGTTTTTAATCTCTTTTTTTATGTTATAGTGAGAGAGTGGTGTTTGAAGTAACTGTGGTATTGAGGTCGTAAGAAAGGATGAATCTATGGCTAAAAAAGATAAGTTAGAGATTGAAAATGTAATATTTTGTATATTATATTTAGTGCTAGTTGGTGCAGTTATTTTTGAACATAATATATTAGATATTGTTTATTTATTAGCTTTAACTTTTTATTTAGTAAGGTTTTGTTTATGTCGTAGTAAAAAGAAGAAGAGAAACTTATAATAGAGATAATCTACTTATTAAGTTTTTTTTTGATATAATATTTTCTGGAGGTAATAAGATGTTAATAGATACACATTGTCATTTAAGTAGAGAATATTATGATGATATTGATAAAGTTATTAGTGATGATAAAGTTTCTAAGGTGAATAAGATAGTAGTTTCTGGTTGTAGTAAATCTGATATAGAGGAAGTGTTACAATTAAAAGATAAATATGAAATTATTTATGTTACACTTGGATATCATCCTGAGTATGCTTTAGAAGTGACTAAAAAAGATTTAGAAGATTTAAAGAAAAAATTAAATAATAGCAAGGTAGTTGGTGTTGGAGAAATAGGTTTGGATTATTACTATACAAAAGATAATAAAGAAAAGCAGAAATGGTTATTTGAAGAGCAACTTAAGATAGCAGTAGAGCTTAATCTTCCAGTGGTAATTCATTCTAGAGATGCTACTTTAGATACTATAGAAATATTAAAAAAATATAATTTGAGAGGGATTATTCATTGTTTTAGTGGTAGTTTGGAAAGTGCAAATATTTATATTAAAATGGGTTATTTTTTAGGAATTGGAGGTGTTGTTACTTTTAAAAATTCTAAACTTAAGGATGTTGTTTCAAAAATATCGTTAGATAATATTGTTTTAGAGACGGATAGTCCTTATTTGGCTCCTGTTCCTTATAGAGGAAAGATTAATTCTTCTAAGTATTTAAATATTATTGCTAAATATATTGCTTCTTTAAAAAATGTTAGTGAATATGAAGTAGCAAAAATTACCAGTGATAATGCTAGTAGTTTGTTTGACTTTAAATAGTAATAATGCTAGTATTATTTTAAGTAGAAGATGAGGTAATGATAAATGGGGAAAAAATTTTTAAAATATTTTACTTTTATATGTTTAGTTTTTAGTTTAGCTTTTATAATTTTATCTGGTAATAATAAAATTAGTATAACTACTTCTAATATTAATAGTGTTAAATCATTACAGGCTGTTCACATTGTTAATAAGTATAATTCTATTAAAGAGATTGAAAAGCAAAAGGAAATACCTCTTTATCAAAGTTTTAATGAGGCTATGGCTATGGCTAGTAGTAATCCTGTAGCTTTTATTGGCAAACTTACAGCATATGGACCAGATTGTCTTGGATGTAGTGGAAATAGTGCATGTCCTCCAAGACAAAATTTTAAGAATGGTAATATTTATTTTGATGATCAGGTTTATGGTAAAGTACGCGTAGTAGCAGCTGATAGGTCAATTCCTTGTGGAAGTATTGTTAAGATAAGTGGTATTAGTATTTATAGTGAACCAATTCTTGCTATTGTTATGGATAGAGGAGGAGCAGTTACTGGTAATCATATGGATTTGCTTTTTACTAGTCAATCAAATTTAGAAGGATTTACAACAAGTAATAATATTAAATTTGAACTTATTAGATACGGATGGTAAATTTTGAGTGTAAAATAGGTTTAAAATAGGTTGTTTTAATAACTAAGTTGTGTTATATTTATTATAGAAGGAGGTTAGACAGAGATGAAAGATAATAATAATTCTAAACAAGTATTATTATCAGTACTTGGAGTAGCAATTTTAGTTGTAGCTGTTGTAGGAGTATCATTTGCAGCATTTAGTTATAGTAAGACTGGTACACAAGTAAATACTATTACTACTGGTACTATTACAATGAGTTATAGTGAAACTACTAATGGTATTAATTTAACTAATGCATTACCTATGACTGATACTGTAGGTAAAGCATTAAATGAGGAAAACCAATACTTTGATTTTACTGTTAATGCTTCTATTAGTGGTAATACTACAATTAATTATGCTATTACTGCAACTAAAGAAGAAGATAGTACTATTCCTGATACTGGAGTTAAAGTTTATTTAACTGATATGGATGATGATGCAGATAGTGAAATATTACCACCTACTAAAGTGTCAGCATTGACTAAAACTTCAGGTGATCAATCAGGAGCACCAGATGATCAATTTTTGCTAAAATCAGATACATTTACTGTTACAAGTTCACATGATTATCGTTTAAGAATGTGGGTAGCAGATGATTATTCTGTTGCTGGTGAAGCACAAGCTTATAAGCTTAGAGTTAATGTCTATGGTGCAGCAGCTGCACAATAAGATTATTTATCTTATAAAAGTGTCTAATCTCTGACACTTTTTTTCTTTTTTGTAAAAAATTCATTGCTCTTTATCTATATTTTATGTTATAGTTTTTATTGTAGGAGGAGGTTAGACAATGAAGAACAAGAAGAAAGATAATAATAATTCTAAGCAGATATTATTATCAGTGCTTGGAGTAGCAATTTTAATTGTAGCTGTTGTAGGAGTATCATTTGCAGCATTTAGTTATAGTAAGACTGGTACACAAGTAAACACTATTACTACTGGTACTATTTCAATGAATTATGTTGAATCTGATAATGCTATCAACTTGACTAATGCGTTACCTATGACTGATGATGTTGGTAAAGCTTTAGCAGATGAAAATCAATATTTTGATTTTACTGTAAGCGCAAATATTACTGGTACTACTACAATTAATTATGCTATTACTGGTGAAAAAGTTGAGGGTGAGAGCACATTACCAGATGCTGGAGTTAAAGTTTATTTAACTGATATGGATGATGATGCAGATAGTGAAATATTACCACCTACTAAACTTAGTACTTTAGATAAAACTGCAGCTTCAGAAGCTTCAGGAGCACCAGAGGGTCAATTTAAGCTTACAACAGGTACATTTAGTGCTACTAGCTCTCATAAATATCGCTTAAGAATGTGGGTAGCAGATGATTATACTGTTACTGGTGAATCACAAGCTTACAAACTTAAGGTTAATGTCTATGGTGCAGCAGCAGCACAATAAGATTATTTGTCTTATAAAAGTGTCTAATCTCTGACACTTTTTTCTTTTTTATGAAATTCTATTGCTCTTTATCTATATTTTATG
>CALVTA010000067.1 GCA_944359735.1 uncultured Bacilli bacterium
TTTTGAATACATAAAATAGGTTAATTTATTATGTATTTTGATACATTACTATAAATTAACATAAAAATCATAAATTTTTAATATTTTTTTGTAAAAAACCTAAACTCAAATTAATCTTGACCCTTGATTTTATTATATGAATTATAATAGTAAAGCAAACAAAGTCCACCTTTGTTTGTTATTAATTTGAATAATTCTTTATTTTAGTATATCATATCAATCAATGGTTTATTTGTCATTTAAGAAAAGAGGTATTAATTTATAATGGCTAAATATAATCATATTTCTAAACAACAAAGAGATCTTATTCAATATATGTTAGATAAAAATTATTCTTTCACTGATATTGGTAATGCAACTTCTAAAGATAGAACTTCTATTTCTAAAGAAATTAAAAGAAACAGATATCTAAAAAGTTACACTTCTACTAATTGTTTTGATAAAAAAGCAATTTTAAAAGCTTGTGAAGATTGTAAAAAACTTTCTAAACCTCCTTATGTTTGTAATACTTGCAAGTCTAAAGGTGGATGTAGAAAAAACAAACTATATTATCACTCTAATGTCGCTTTTCAAAATTATAAGACTAATTTAGTTTTATCCAGACAAGGAATTGATATTACTCCTTCTACTATTGATGAAATTGAACATTCTATTGTTCCTTTAATTAAGAACAAAAAACAGAGTGTTAATCAAGTCTATATTAATCACTCTGACATATTGTACTTTTCTAAACCAACTTTTTATAAATATATTCACTTAGGCGTTCTATCTTTATCAGATATTGATTTACCTAAAAAGGTAAAATACAAAAAGAGAAAAGAAAATAAAAACACTAAAAATAAAAGAGAAATTGCAATTTTAAATGGTAGACGTTATAAAGATTATTTGTCTTTTATTTCTAAAAATCCAAAAATGAATATATGTCAAATGGATACAGTCGAAGGTGCAAAAGAATCTAAAAAGTGTTTATTAACTATAATTGATGTTAAAACTCATTTTATGTTTATTAGATTATTAGACAAAAAAGATATTAAATCTGTTAATAATGCTTGGGATTCTATTAAAGATAAAATATCTATTGATATCTATTCTAAATTATTTAGAATTATCCTTACCGATAACGGTATAGAATTTTATGATCCTATGCATATTGAAGTTGATTACAATACAGGAGAAAAATTATCTAATGTTTTCTATTGTGAACCTTATTCTTCTTGGCAAAAAGGTTGTATAGAAAAAAATCATGAGTATATTAGGAAAATCTTTCCTAAAGGAACTAACTTTGATGATTTTTATGATAAAGATATTCAAAAACTTGAAGATACTATTAATAATATTCCTCGTGAATCTTTAAATAAAGAAACACCATATAATTTATTTAAAAAAGAATATCCTGAAATGATTGAAAAACTTAATTGTTCTTATATTTCACCAGATGATGTTTCTCTTACAAAAGAAAGTATCAGAGGTGAAAAATAATGCAAATTGACTTTTATAATGAAATTAAATATGAACTTGAAAACTTCTATCCTATTCTTAAAAAGAAAAAAGTTACTAAAGCAGATATAGAACAAATGATAATGATTATGGGGCATATAATAGAACTATTAGAATATTATTTATATGATTATTTAGATTAATAATCAACGAAAAAACAGAAGCATCTACTTCTGTTCCTTCGTTGGCAAATAAACCATCATATTTCTAAACTATGTGCGGGAAGTAAGTCGTAAAAAGACAGTACTACGTACACTTTTTTGCGTGACTTAAATTTCCTTTACATTTTATATAATATCACATTTTATAAAAATGTCTACTTTTTTTATCACAAAAATAATAACTAAACCCTTATTTTATGGGAACTTGGTTATTATTTTATTTTTCTTACTTAAAGTGGGAATTTTCTATTTAATTCAATCTTATATTCCAAACTCTTGCATTTAAAACAAGACAAAATTAAAAGATTAGAGTTTACTTTCTAATCTTACTTTTTTAACTGTCATTTATAGAGCTGACTTCACTCACTTTTTTAACTGCCATTTGAGGCTGGCTTCACCTACTTTTTTAATATTATATGCAATACATGCATAACATAATCACTTATGTGCTTATAATATAGCATAAATATAGTTCAAAGTCCATAATAAATTTTAAATCAATGAATCATCTCAAATTTTTATACTTATTTAATTCACTTTTAAAAGCAGGACGTCTTGAATATTTTTTTCTATATTTTTCTATAAAACTTTCTTTAGTAGTTATCCCATTCGCTTCCATAACTTCACCTAAAGCTACAACTAGTTTTGCTGCTTTATAATATGATTTTCTATGATTTCCTTCAACTATTGCAGTTACTCTTTTATCTATTATTTCTTCTAGCCAAGTTAAATATTTATCTTTATCCAAAAGTTCAAAATTATCTTTCCATTTATTAAATATTAAAGAATAACTATCATCTAAAAACAATGTATTATCTTTTACATCAAGTCTTACAAAAATATCTTCTAAAATATTTAAAAACAGCCCAGATGAAATGTTATTATTTAAAACTAATAGCCATAAATATACTGCTGCTTCAATAAATGAATAAGACCAACCAAGGTAGTTTTTATTACTTAAACATATACTATAAAATTCATCAAAATTGCCTAAAAAGAATTGAAGATAATTATAAGTATCCTTGTCTATATAATTTTTATTTAATTCATTACTTTCACTATTATCTGTATTACTCTTATTAGAATCTATAATTTCTTTAATCTTTTCTTCATATTTTAAATAATATCCATTATTAATTACTCTAAGTAAATTTGCTACTGTACTATTAGATTCAAAAGATTCAATTATATATTTTTCTTTATTACTACTATCATACTTTGCCATAAATAACAATATATCATTTCTTATAGTTAAATCTTTATCTAAATAAGATAAAGCAAGATTACCTACTCTTATCACTTCATCTTTTCTTTCTTCTTTAACTAAATAATTAAATATATCAAGGTATATTTTAGGGTGATTTACCGCAAAAGCTTTAATATATTTTTCATAATTATTAAAGTTATTATAAACTAAAGCTTCTTTTAATAATCTATAAGCAATAATATCTTGTTTATCTATTAGAAGATTAATCCATGATATAAAAAACTCATCAAGCTCAGTTAAAACTTCTGTACCTAGTTTAAAGGCATCTTCTATAGAAACGTCTTTAAAATTCTCATTTTTAAAGTAATCATATATATTTTTTGCTCTTAAATCTTTTGGAGAATCCTGATATGTAGCATAAATTACATAAGTACATAGTGTATATACATTTATGCTAATCAAACATTCTTCTTGTAATTCCTTTAAAGATATTTCAAAGAAATCTCCACCATCATCATCTAAGTATTGATAATTAGTATAAATAATTAAATTCAATAACTCTTTAGCATACCTATATTCTTTATGATTAATTAAATTGACTGCATAATATGTCGCTTCTTTTATTAATTCTCCTACATTATCGTCATCACTATACTCCCAAATCCAGTCTCCCCAATAATTCTCATAATCTTCATAACCTGTAGCATGAAAATAGAGATTACAATCATCAAACATTTTAAATTTATCATTATATTTTTTTATTTCAGATTCTATATCTTTTAATTTTTCATCATTATCAAGCATACAAATAACTTCGTCATATTTACTTTTGGGTATCTTTCTAATTAAATTATTAACAATATCTAATATTTCTTGTTTTTCTCTATTTTTAAGTTCATCATTTACTTTTTTAAAAAATTCACTACTATTCATAATTATACTCACCAACTATTTCATAACCTAACTTTTCATAGGTACTCTTTCTTTTTAAAAACATATTTCTTGTCTTAGCAAAGTTATCATCAACGTAATCATATATTAATATCTCTTTTTTATTTTCATTTTTTCTATGAAGTCTTCCTGCATATTGTATAACTCTAGTCTTACCTGATATTGGCATAGTAAGAAACAAAACATCTAATTTATCATCATCAAATCCTTCTCCTATATATGAACCTGTAGAAATTATAATTTTATTACTATTATTTAGAGTTATTTCATCATTTAATTCTTTATACTTTTTAAGAACTTTCTTACCTATACCCCCATAATATTTAAAAATATTACTAGTATACTTACTTAGTTTATCGCAAATATAATCCAAATGTTCTAATCTTTCCGTTAATACTAAAATATTCTTACCATTCTCATACTCTTTTTTAATATCTTTAATTATACTTTCACTTCTTAAAATATCTTTTGCTATAAAATCATTTATTTCATTTAATTCATAATTATCTATCTTATGGTCAGTAAAACTCAAATGACTTTTTCTAACAATTACTTTCATAGGGATATTTAACTCTTTGTTAAATTTTAGAGTATCTACTTTATACCTAATATCACCACATTGCATTTTTATAATAGGTGTATGGCCATTTTCTCTTTCAGGTGTTGCAGATATTCCATAGACATATTTAGCATTTCCTGTATTTATAGCTTGTTCAAAAGTATAAGCAGCGGTATGATGACATTCATCTATAATAATCATTCCATAATTTTTACCAATATCTAAAACATCACCATTATTCCATAAAGATTTTATACTAGCAACATCTATTATATTAGTAATATTTTTCTTTTTACCACTTATCTCTCCTACTTCATCTATGTCAAGAAACTCTTTAATTCTATCTTTCCACTGTTCAAGTAATTGAAGTTTATTAACAAGTATTAAGGTATTTACTTTTCTTTTTTCAATAAGTTTACAACCTATAACAGTTTTTCCAAATCCAGTTGGAGCACAGAGTATTCCATTATCATATTTAAGAAGTTTATCTAAAGCTAATTGTTGTTCTTCTCTTAATCTACCATTAAAACTAACTGTGATTTTTCTACCCTTACTTCGTTTATCTATTTTAATTATTTTTATATTATTTGCTTTACAAAGGTTTTCTAAATATTCATAAGTACCCCTAGGTAATTTTAAATACTTATCGTCTTCTTTACTACAGTCAATTACCATAGGTACATTATAAACAGACATTCTTAAACTCTGCTTTTTATAAAATTCTGGATTAGCAAAAGTAGCAAGTCTTCTAAAACTTTTTTTAACAATAGAATCTAACCCTGCTTTATCAATATATATCATATCATTTAATATCACTTTTATACTTTTTGGATAGTCTATTTTATTCTTACTTTTAGTTAAGACTTCCTTATTCATATTAACTATCTCATGCCCTATATCTATAGTTTCATTACTTAATCTTTCTATTATTTCAAGCACTTCAACTTCCGTTAATTTATGAATAGATTTTAAATATTCTAATTGATTTTGTATTTGTATAAAATTTCTATCTAAAAATATTGTATTGCCATATTTAGCAGGTTCATTTTGAAATGGTAAAGCTATTAAATTTCCATAACCTCCTTTAGGTAAAGTATCTTGATTAGGAAACATTCTATCAAAAGAAGAAATAGATATATCGCTTAATTCCATAGTTTTAGATAACAATAAACTTCCTAATTTTCTTGCTACCAGTGCCTTTATATTAGTAGAAAAGAAAATCCATATGTGTATCCCCTTACCAGACCTACTTCTTTCTAATACTGTAGGTATTTTATATTCATCACATACACTAAGAAAAGCTAGTACTTCATCTTTAATATCATTATCATTGCTTTTATTATCAAAATCTAATGCTAGAAAATAACAAGTATCGTCAGTTAGTAATGGATATATTCCTATAGGTTTATTTTCATACATATGCTTATAAATAACTTCTTTTGATAATGGTTCATTTTCTCTATACTGACAATTCCTACATTTTTTACCCATTGTTTTATTACAAACACCCTTTTTCCATTCATTTAGACAAGCTGGTATATAATATTTAACATTAGGATTTTCTTTATTAATAGATAAATAAGGGTACACATCATCTCTACCTTTAAAATAACTCATAAATATCTTTACTTTTTCTTCTCTTGATAAAGATGAAGTATCTGCTTTTTTATCTAAATTATTAAGCATTATTTTTAGTTTATCAAGTTCGTTCTTTATATTATTCATTTCAATTTCTTTTTCTTTAATTTTACTAATTATTTCATCTCTATTCATAATAGCTCCCCCTTTTAATATTTGACGTATATTTTAATATTTTTTATAAGGAAAGTCAATGAAAAAAGATGGCAAGTGTAATCATTTTGTGATAATGTCATGTTATATCATTTTCTGAAAATGTCAGTAAATGGTATAATATGCTCCTTG
>CALVTA010000068.1 GCA_944359735.1 uncultured Bacilli bacterium
TTAGCATGTTTTGAAATATAGGGTTATAAAATTTAAAAAATTTCTAAAAGCTATTGACTTTTTATTAGCAAGTTTTTGTATAAAAAAAATCCTATTTAATCATTACTAATTTAGGAGATGATTAAATGGCTAATAATAAGGTTTTAATTAGTGGTATATCCACTTCAGACTTAAAAGTTTTATCTGGAGATGAAATGAAAGATTTGTTTATAAAAATGCACAATGGTGATCCTTTTGCTCGAAATGATCTGGTTAGTGGTAATTTAAAACTTGTTTTAAGTATTTTAAGGAAGGTAAATAATAAAAATGAAAATCCTGATGATTTATTCCAAGTAGGTTGTTTTGGACTAGTTAAAGCGATAGATAATTTTGATTTATCTCGTGATGTTAAATTTTCAACTTATGCTGTTCCTATGATTTTAGGAGAAATCAAGAGATACTTAAGAGATAATAATAGTATTAGAGTTAGCAGATCAACTAAAGATTTAGCATATAAATCATTAAGACTAAAAGAAGAGTATTTTATGGAAAAAGGTGAAGAGTTAAGTCCACAAGAAATAGCAGATAGATTAAATGTAACTACTTATGATATTGTTTTCGCTCTTGAATCTTTAAAAGATCCTGTTTCTATGTTTGAACCTATTTATAACGATGGTGGAGATACAATTTATTTATATGATCAAATCGAAGATAAAAAAGAAACGGGTAGTGCTATTGAAAATCGTCTAGTAACAACTGATGCTGTTAATTCGTTAAATGAACGTGAAAAACATATCTTAAACGAGCGATATATAATAGGAAAAACTCAAATGGAGATAGCTAAAGATATGAATATAAGTCAAGCTCAAGTATCAAGGTTAGAGAAAAATGCTATCAAACAATTAAAAAAAACTCTACGTTAAAAGCATAGACTTTCTTTTTTTATCATAATTTTAAATAGTAATGTGGTGATTATTATGAGACTTTCAGATTTGCAAAGTAAAGATATAGTTAATATTATAGATGGAAGAAATATAGGAAATATTATCGATGCTAAGGTAGATGTTAATACAGGAGAAATTATTAGTTTAATTGTAGAAAACAAAGGGAAGTTTATGTCTTTTAGTAAAGGAGAAGATACAGAGATTAGGTGGCAGAGCATTGAAAGAATAGGAGAAGATGTAATTTTAGTTAAATTAAATTAGGAGCAATATATGAAAAAGAAGAAAAAAATATATATTATATTATGTTTGCTTACATTATCTTTCCTTTGTGCACTATACCTAACTTTTATAATAGGTAAAAGATTAGAAAAAGTTATTATTAATTATGCTACTACAGAAACAGAGCGTGTTGCTAATGTTATTTTAAATGATGTTGTTACTCTAGATAATGAAAAACTTGATTCTAATTTGTTCGAAATAAGTCGTGATAGTAAAGGGAATATTGAATTAATTAATTTTGATAATAAGGTTACTAATAATTTATTACAAGAAATAAATGAAAAAGCTTTAAAACGATTAAGTGATATAGAAAAAGGTAAAGCTAATGATTTAGAATTGTCTGATTCATTAAAAGGAACTAGATTAACTTATTTGGAAGATGGTATAGTATGTGATATTCCACTTGGTGTATTATTTCACAACTCTTTAATAGTTAATTTAACAGCTAGTATTCCAATTAGATTCTCATTTATTGGTACAGTTAGTAGTAATTTAGTTACTAATGTTAAAGAATATGGTTTTAATAGTGCTTTAGTAGAAGTGGGACTTGAGGTTACGATTAAAGAACAAATAACTATGCCTCACTCTACTGAAAGTATTCCTATAACTACTACTATAAATTTAGCAACCCAA
Source organism: uncultured Bacilli bacterium (assembly GCA_944359735.1). Classification (GTDB taxonomy): domain Bacteria; phylum Bacillota_I; class Bacilli_A; order RF39; family UBA660; genus Onthousia. Next base: position 1,836 of record CALVTA010000068.1, read on the forward strand.
ATTATTCAAGGTAGTGTTCCAGAATATTATAATGGATCTTTTAAAACAACTTCATCCACTTTTTTTACTAAAACAGATTAGGATATGTTATACTTTTATCAGGTGATATATATGTATAATTTATTAGATGCTAACTATAAAGTGATAAAAGGTAAAGGAAATTTTAATTATGAAGAAATAAAAAACATATTTACTGATTACTTTTTGGAGTTCGATTATGTTTTAGGAGATTATTCTTATGGAAAAGTACGTCTTAAAGGTTTTTATGACAATAATAATAAAAAGGTAACAGAAATTAATAATATAAAATATTTAGATAATTATATTAAAGAATATTGTGCCCCTGGATCTAGAATATTTTTATTAAAAAAAACAAAAGAATAATCTACAAAATAATATTTTTAGAAAAATTTCGTAAATTTTAATACTAAATTCCGTTTTTAGGCAAATTATTTTAAATACAAGACTTATTTCTATTAAAAACGGAAATACAAAATAAAATTCACGCGTTTTAAAAAAAATGTAAAAATAGGCTTTCTATTTCTTTTTTTTTATGTTAAAATTATCTATAGAATAGCAAAGGGAGGAAAAAAAGGATGAATGAAAAAAAGAAAATGACTTTATCAATTATAAATGAAGATGGCTCTATTGACGAAGTAGAAGTTGTCATCGCTTTTGAATTTAAGGATACAAAAAAAGAATATGTTGTTTATACAAAAAATGAAAAAGATGAAAACGGTAATGTAACAGTTTACGTTTCTAGAGTTGATAGGAGTGGAGATACTCCAAAACTATATGGCATTGATGATGAAGATGAATGGAATAGAGTAAAAGATGTATTAAGAAAATTATCAAAAAAAGAAGGTCAATAATTAACATTTACAATTAGTTGGAGGCGATTAACATGCGTGAAAATGAAAATTTCAAACTTACAAACATAAATAATTTAAGTGTTTTAGCAGGTGATGCACATAAGTTAAAGTTAGTAGTAACTTCATATGCTACTATATTAGAAGTTCAAGATGCTTATATAGAAGAGGAAATAGACAAAGCAAAAACAACAGTAGCTGATTTAAAAGAAGAAATTACAAGTAGTGAGACAAAAGATAAGAATACCATAAAAAGCAAAAAAGAAGAATTAACACAACTAAAAGAAGTTCTTAAAAGTTTGCAAAGTAGGTATAAAGAGTTTTCAGATTTACATAAAAAATTTATGGTTTTTTCTAAAAAAATCTTAAGTTTGCCAGATGAAAATAAAGAAGAATTAGCAAGAACTGGGTGGACAATTGAAAATGATACTAAGGATGGTTATATAAGCTTAGATAGGTTAGAACAAACTTATAGTGCTGCTCAAAATAGTTTGTTGGATATCAATGACAACAATATATTCTCTAACATTGATGTTGGTGCTATTAGTAAAGAAGTAGAGAATACCATGAATGAAAAAAATGATGATGGAATTCCTAAAGGTAAAGTTATTTCTGATAATGTTAATCCTGAAACTTTCGATAATGATATAAGAGAGTTTGCCGAAGATATAAAACGTAAGGTTGATAAAAACAAGGTGACTGCGGATACTATGGCTGGCATTCTTAATTCACCATTTGCACCAGCAGGTAAAACCACTCAAAGTTCAGAATCACCAAAAAGTTCATCACCTATTATAGAAAATAATTTTGATTATGTGCCTGATAGTACTCCTGATTTATCTTGGACTAAATTAGTAGAAGAAAAAAAACCAAATAATCAAACTATAGATTTTGGTAATAAAACTGAAGGGCAAGAAAGTAAAGCTGGATATGAACCTGAAATAAATGAAAAAAATATTACAGAAATGAAAAAAAAGTTAGAAGAAGCTTTAGGTAACTTAGAAAATTTAAGAAATCAAGGTGCTGCTTTAACACAAGAAGAAGAAAGAACGCGAACCGAAGCTGAAGAAGCAAAAGCTAAACTTAAGAACGCACAACTTGAACAACAGAAGAAAGAATATATGCAACTTAAAAAAGAACTAGGAAGAGTAAAAGAAGAAATTGCTGCTCAAAAAGAAGCAAACGCCCAAAGACAGAGTAATATAAACGAAAATAATGCTTCGATTATAGCAACAAACGAGAAACTTAAAAACTACATTAATCCTGAAGAAGAACAAAACGAACGAGGACATTTTAAGTAAGACGTTCTTTTTTTTTATTTCTTTCATATACTTTAATGAGGTTTTATATATGAAAAATGCTCTTTTTTATTACTATCAACTTACACCACAAAAGATTATCAAAAAGGATAAATACTATTGCTTTGAAATTGATAATTGGATGTATTATCTATGGCTAATTGATAGTCCATTAGATTACATTAATGATTTATTAATAGTTAATAAAATGCTTATTAACACTAATTTTATGACTATAGTTTATAACACTAATAGAGAAGCTATAAGTATCATAAATAACCGTTATTATATGCTTTTAAAGGGAATAAAAGACTATAAATTTGATCTTAATAACTTTTATAATCCTTATTATTTTAATGGCGAAATGCTAAATTTAAAGTTTCTAAATCATAGTGATTGGGGTAATTTATGGACCAGTAAGATAGATTATTTTGAATATCAAAAGGAATATATTAAAGTAAAATATAAAAAATTATACAAAAGTTTGGACTATTTCATTGGTTTAAGTGAAAATGCTATTAGTTATTTTTATGCAACTAATACCTATGTAAAAAAAGATTATTTAGATAATCTAGTAATATCTAGAAGAAGAATAAATTTAGAAGATATAAGTTTTTATAATCCATTGAATATTGTTATAGATAATAAAGCTCGTGATAGTGGCGAATATCTTAAATACCTATTTATAAAAGACGATTATACATATGACTTTATAGAAACTTTTTTGAACAATCTTAATTATAGTAACTATCAGTATTGTTTATTAATGTCAAGATTACTATATCCTAGTTTTTATTTTGATATTTATGAAAAAATAATAAATGGAGCATGTAACGAAAAAGAAATAAATAAAATTTTAAAACGAATAGGAGAATATGAACAATTTTTAAAATATATTTATAATATTTTAAATAAAAAAAAGTCTATTTTACAAATAGACTGGTTAGATTCTTAATTAATATTTTGCACTTCTTTAACTTCGGGTACCTCGTTCATAATCATTTGCTCAATTCCATCTTTTAAGGTTATATCAAGAAATTCACAACCTTCACAAGCTCCTCCAAGTTTAACATAAACAATACCATCTTTAAAATCAATATACTCTAAAGAACCACCATCACTTATTAAAAAAGGTTTTAATTCATCAATAATACTTTTTATTTTATCTTCTGTTTTCATTAAATCACCATCATAATTATAGTAATTTTTTATAAAAATGTAAAGGTTGTAGGAAATAAAACTTTTTGCTATAATATAAACAGAGGTTAATTTTATGGAAAGAATATATAAAGAAGGAGAAATTGTTCTTGGAACAGTTACAGGAATAAAAAAATATGGAATTTTTGTTAAACTAGATAATAAAAATAGTGGACTTATTCACATTTCTGAAATTAGTAATCATTATGTTGAGGATTTAAATAAGTATGTCATATTAAATGAACTGATTAGAGTAAGAATTTTAAAAAAAAATAAGGATAATATGTATAAATTAAGTGTTAAAAATATGGATTATAGAATTACAAAACATAATGACAGTAAAATAAAAGAAACTGATGGAGGCTTTAAAAATTTGGCTTTACATCTTAATTATTGGATAAATAGAGAATTAACTTCATTAAAAAAATAAAAAATTACACAAATATTATTGACATTCATACAATTAACTGGTATATTTAATTCTGTCAAACGGTTTTGGGCGATTAGCTCAGTTGGTTAGAGCACTTGCCTTACAAGCAAGGGGTCATAGGTTCGAGTCCTATATCGCCCACCATTATTAAGTTGCCGAAATAGCTCAATTGGTAGAGCAACTGATTTGTAATCAGTAGGTTACGGGTTCGATTCCTGTTTTCGGCACCATTTTATTATGTCGGAGAGATAGCGAAGTGGCTAAACGCGACAGACTGTAAATCTGTTCCTTCGGGTTCGATGGTTCGAATCCATCTCTCTCCACCACTGTTTTATAGTTAGTTTTTGCCTCGTAGCCAAGTGGTAAGGCATCAGACTTTGACTCTGACATGCGTTAGTTCGAATCTAACCGAGGCAACCAATTATTAGCTGATCCGCTAGCTCAGTCGGTAGAGCATTTGACTTTTAATCAAAGGGTCATGAGTTCGAATCTCATGCGGGTCACCATTTATATGTGCCTGAGTGGCG
>CALVTA010000069.1 GCA_944359735.1 uncultured Bacilli bacterium
GGCTTCATAGCTCAGTCGGTAGAGCAAAGGACTGAAAATCCTTGTGTCGCTGGTTCGATTCCCGCTGGAGCCACCAGATTGATAAAAAAACTCGAACTTTTATAGTTTGAGTTTTAATATAATTTTATGTGATTTATTTTAATCATAAAAATAGAGTTCCAACTGAACTCTATTTTTTAATAAAATTTTAGGTTAGTAACATTGATCATTAACTTGTTTTTTTACATATAGCTCCCATACTTTCATATACGCTTTTTATATCACTAACCTTAATTTTTCCATCTTTGATTAACTGACCATTCGCTGAATCTATTTCTAATAGTTTATCAGTATTAATCTTCTCATAATTAATATCAACAGTTGAAGTTAACTTACTATCTTCTATTTTTACATTATACTCATAATATTTTACATTCTTATAAGCACTATACAAAGATTCTATTTGCTCTTTATAAGTATTCAATATATCAATATTACTGCTTTCAACTGTTTCTACACTCTTAACTCTTGTTACATAGTCATTTGTGTAATTGATATTATACTTAAGACTAGTCTTAATATTATTTTGATTTGTTGTCCTAGTACAAGTCATAGACTCATTTTTTTCACTACCACATCCTGTAACTGTAAGTATCAATATAAACACCAAAAAAAAACCACTCCAAAATTTAAATCTCTTTTTCATAAAATCCTCCTACTATTAATGTATCACTTTTCTTAAAAATTTACTACAACTTTCGACAAAATAATAAACAAGAATTTGGTAAATTAGTAATGGTGATAATAATGACAAAGAGTTTTTTTATAACAATGATAGTGGCAATCATGCTAGGAGCAGTTTTAGGAAATTTTTTATTTGAAAAGTACAAACTAGAATCAGAAAGTGTTGTAAAAGAAGTAAATAGTACTTATTTTTTGATGGAAGGCAGCTATAGTACAAAAGAACAAGCTGATAGATCTAGTGGTGATATTAGTACTAAACTAATTATTAAAGAAGATGCTAACTATATTGTCTATCTTGCAATTACTCAAAATAATGATAATTTAGAAAAGCTCCAGAAACTATATGAACAACTAGATATTAATGTCACAATAAAAAAGATGAGTATAGAAAATGAAGAATTTTTGGCAACTTTAGAACAAATGGATCTACTTTTAAATAAGACATCATCAAATGATGAAATATTGGCTATCAATGAAGTTGTACTAGCTAACTATCAAGAATTTGTTTTAGAGTAAAATTTGATTTCTTGTATAATAATATAAGTAAGGGGGAAAAAATGAAAATAAAAGAAATACCTATAACTGAAAGGCCAAGAGAAAAACTAATAAAAAAAGGAGCTGGAAGTCTTTCAAGTAGTGAGCTATTAGCAATTATTCTTCAAGGTGGAGTCAAAAACATTAATGCCAACGAATTAGCTTTTGAACTATTAAAAGAAGTAAGATCTATGAAAAATTTTATTAATATTTCATATCAAGAACTAATTAACATAAAGGGGATAGGTCCAGTAAAAGCTACTAAAATATTAGCAACAGTAGAATTAGGAAAAAGAATATTTTTAGAAAATGAAAAAGAAAACATAAAACTAACTAATGCTCTAGATAGTTATAATTATAGTAAATCTTTTTTCTACGGCTTAAAACAGGAATGCTTTTATTGTCTTTATCTAAATAGCAAAAAAGTACTTTTAAGTAGTAAATTATTATTTAAAGGCACAATGACTAAAAGTAGCGTCCATCCAAGAGAAATATTCAAAGAAGCATATAAGGTAAATGCTAGTTATATTGTCTGCTTACATAATCATCCTTCAGGAATAGTTAGTCCTAGTCCTAAAGATATAGAGTTTACAAAATATTTAATAGAACTTGGAATGATCCATGGTGTTTTAATACTTGATCATTTAATTGTAAGTGAAAAAGATTATTATAGTTTTTTAGAAAATAATTTATTAGAATAATTGCAAAAAGCAAAAGATATGGGTATACTAAATCTTGAAAGGAATAATTGCTATGTATAAAAAAAGTAAAAAAAGAAGGAAAATTATTATAATTCTTATAGTCATATTTTGTTCTTTTTTCGTTTTATTTTATTCTCTATCATCTAACAGGAAACTAACGCTAGTTGAGTCGTTTTTTAAAGATACCGCTGCTATAATAATGAAAGGAGTAATGTTACCGTTTACTTCTTTAAATGCCAATAAAGATAGTGATTTAACAGAAAGTTATGTAATTCAAAAAAATTTAAATGTTCATTTAGAGGAAGAAATAGAACAATTACGTGATGTTTTAGATTTAAATCAAACTTTAACTGGATATGATGTTGTAAATGCAACTGTTATAACTAGAAATAGAGGATATTGGTATCAAACACTAACTATAGATAAAGGAAAAAAAGATGGTTTAAAGAAAAATATGGTCGCCATTACTAAGAATGGTTTGATTGGTAAAATTCAAAAAGTTACAAATTACTCCAGTGAAATAAAATTAATAACAGCAAATGATGTAAATAATAAAGTATCTGTTTCTATTGCTACGACTACAGGAGAAACAACCGCTATTCTTAGTGGTTATGACAAAGATAGCAATTTAGTTTTAATAAGTGGAGTTGATAGCAGAGTTAATATTAAAGAAGGAGATGTTGTTACAACCAGTGGTCTAGGTGGAATGTTTCCAAGAGGTATTTATATAGGAGAAGTTAAAACAATTAAAAATGACAAATATGGGTTAAGTAAAACTTTGGGGGTAGAAACAAGTCAAAATTTTAATAATATTCACTATGTTACTGTCTTAAAGGAGGAAGAAAAGTGATATTTCAACTTATAATTGTTATAATTTCTTTCTTTTTAGATGGTATATTAAGCAACTTTCTTTCTTATATGATTTCAGATTTATCACTTTTTACACCATATTTTACTATTGTTAGCATCATAATAATTTATCCTTTTTTTGCTAAAAAGAATAATCATTATTTTATTTTGGTTGGCGTAACTGGTTTTTTATATGATTTATTTTATACCAATTTATTATTTACAAATACTATTTTCTTTTTATTAATTGGTTTGATTGTAAGTGCATTATATAAAAAAATTCAACTAAATATAATTACAAATTTCTTTTTGCTAGTTTTTGTTATAGTATTATATCATTCCATATTTGCTCTAAGTCTTTTTATTTTTAATGTTGTTCCCATTACTATAGATAATGTTTTATACTTAATTAGCCATAGTCTTATCTTAAACATAATTTATGGCGAAATTCTATATTTAATTTGTAAATATTTGCCGCATAAAAGACAGCTTAACTAATGTCTTTTTTTCTATACTAAATCATATAATTTATTGGTGATATAAATGGTAGAATCAAAGTTTTATAAACAAAAACAGACTCCTCAAAACAATAATCTAAAGAAATATATAAGAAATTTTATAACTAAATTTTTAATCACTATCATTATTATGCTTTTACTTTTAATAGGATTTAAAACAAATATAGACTTTAAAAATAGTTTTAATAAATATGTCTATAATACATCATTACCATTTACAGATTTTAAAGAACTTTATGATACTTACTTTAAAGGTACTAAAAACAAGGATAACACAAAAGAAGTCTTTAATGAACAATTAACTTATACTGATAAGAGCATGTACGAAGATGGTGTTAAACTAACTGTTAGTAAGAATTATCTAGTAAAAGCTTTAGATAGTGGTATAGTTGTTTTTATTGGAGAAAAAGATAAATATGGAAAGACCATTATTATCCAACAAATGAATGGTGTTGATGTTTTTTATGGAAATGTTAATAGTAGCGTTAATATGTATGATTATATAGAAAAAGGAAGTCTTATAGGAGAAGTAATAGATACAAAACTTTATCTTGCTTTTCAAAAAGAAGGAAATTTTGTTGATTATAAAGAATATCTTAAATAAAATTTACATACATCCTAGTTGTTATATACTACTATTATTATCAATAATATCAGCCCAATTTCAGGTAGCTATAATTGTAAGCTTTCTTTTATTAATTCACGAATGTGGTCATTTTTTTACAGCTTATTTTTTTAACTGGCCCACTGAAAGAATTACTTTTTATCCTTTTGGAGGTGTTTCTAAATTTACTCATGAGATAAACTGCCCTCTCAAAGAAGAATTAATTGTACTTTTAATGGGGCCTATTATGCAGATAGTAGGTTATATATTTTTAAAAGAATTAATTTACTCCTATAATTATGAAGAACTAATAAAAACTATCCATTATAATATTATAATTTTTAATCTTTTTCCTATTTATCCGTTAGATGGTGGTAGAATTATTCAAGTTTTAACTTGCTATTTAACTTCGTATAATTTAAGCTTTAAAATAATATATATAATTTCTTATTTCTTCTTGTTTATACTACTTTTATCATTTATATATAATCCCACTTTAAATATTTTATTAATAACTACTTTACTTATCATTAAACTTATTAAAGAAAAGCAAAAAACAAATTATTATTTAGAAAAATTCACTCTTGAAAGGTATCTCCATAAATATAATTTTAAAAAGAGTAAAATAGTTCCTTCGCCAAAAGCATTTAAAAGAGACTACCATCATTTAATCAAAGCAAAAAACAAATATTATTTGGAAGAAGAATATCTTTTAAATAAATACAAAAATAAATTTTAGGTAGTATATTATATAAATAAATGCTATAATGAAAAAGATAACAAAGTAAAGGAGATAACAATGGAAGAATTAATAATTTCTATTATGAATCAAATTGGATATTTAGGGGTATTTCTTTTAATTGCAATTGAAAATATATTTCCACCTATACCATCTGAAGTAATATTAGTATTTGGTGGTTTTATGACTACTTACACATCATTAAACATACCTATAATGATACTATCAGCAACATTAGGATCCTTATTAGGAGCGATAGTATTGTATTATGTTGGTAAAATTTTTAATAAAGAAAGATTGAAGAGAATAATATCAGGTAAAATAGGTAAGGTTTTAAGATTAAAAGAAAACGATATAGAAAAAGCAGATAAATGGTTTGATACTAAAGGTAATAAAACAGTTTTCTTTTGTAGGTTTATACCTATAGTTAGAAGTTTAATTTCTATTCCAGCTGGTATGAGTGAAATGCCAATGAGAAAATTTTTAACATATACTATAGCAGGTTCTCTGATATGGAATACTATTTTAATAGTAATAGGTAGTATAGTAGGAGATAAATGGGAAACAATTGTTGGTTACCTAGATGAATTTTCTAATATAATCTTAATTATTTTGATAATAATATTTATAGTAGCACTTTACTATTGGTTTATAATAAGAAAAAGAAAAAAAAATAAAAAGGCCTAGGACATTAATTCTAGGTCTTTAATTATAAATAAAAATAACTTAGTATATTTATTTATCCAGCCATCTTTTTCATTGCTCTGTGACTTCATATGCAATACTGTCACCAAATATTAATACATTTACATCTTTCATATAATCCCCTAGACTTGTATATTCTTTTGAGAAAAATACAAACAACATAATTTATATAAATGTTTTGTCAAATTTAAAGCAAATTAAAACTCAAACCATAAAGTTCGAGCTTAATATCAATCTGGTGGAGAATAGGGGGATCGAACCCCTGACCTTCACGGTGCAAACGTGACGCTCTCCCAGCTGAGCTAATTCCCCGTTCTTTAAGAACAAATTGATTATATCACAGTAAAAAAACGCTTGTCAACATTTATTTTAAAAATGTTAATTAAAATATTGATATCCGAAAGCTATATAAATTTAAATTTGGATATCCGAAATAAACAATACCCATATACA
>CALVTA010000070.1 GCA_944359735.1 uncultured Bacilli bacterium
GTAACAGGTATTAACTTAGGAGGTTTAATAGATACTTCTATGAAATTAGATAAGATGAGTATAGGAGAGTTAAAAACCTCTTGTAAAGATGCCTCTATTAAGTCAGTTATACCTTTAGAAAAAGTTATTACTAAAGAAGAGAGTAGTAGTGAGGGGATTTAAGAACATAGAAAAGATGATATAAAGTGTTATCCATTCATATCATCTTTTTATTTATACTTTACTTATTTTATCGGTGCATTTTATAAGTTCTAACCTTTGATAAATAGAAATCATTATTTATAACTTCTTTATATTTAGATAAATACTCGTAAGTATGTGGTCTTTCAATAATTTCAAAAGTATTTGCTTGTTCTATTACATTTTCAGGCGCTTGTGATAACACTTCTGCAATTGATGGCTCAAATAAACCATAGTATCCTGCAAGATGCAAACATATGAAATCATCTACAACTTCTCTTTTATCTTGGGCTCTATTCCAAATATAAGATTAATTTTTCTTCACTTTTAACATATCTAAAATGTATTTGTACGTCCCTTTAATACAGGTACACGATCTTGATAAGTTCCTTTAGTAAAGGCCATCTCACAAGATAATAATTGCATTACGATAGCAGCTTGATAGAAAGCATAAATACTTTCCTTTTCATCTATCATAACTGCCATATCACTAATATCAGCGATTTTCTTATCATTAGTAATTACATAGCTTTTAGCCTTTGTATCTTTTAGATAAGTAATAACTCTTTTAATATCTTCATTTGTTTTATCATCTACTGCGAATAAAACTATAGGAGTTTTAGAACTTGTTGAAGCAAGAGGACCGTGACAGAATTCACTAGCTTTATATGGAATAACGGGAACTAAACAAGTTTCCATAACTTTTAGAGCAAATTCTTTAGCAAGAGAATAACTATAACCTCTAGCAATAGAAAAGCCCATTTCCATAGGTATTAATTCATTAGCCATAGGTTTAATATCATCATAAAGTTCTAAAGCACTTTTTACTGATTCAATATATTTATCATCATTAAAACTATCTTCTTCATTGTTTAAATAAAGCGCTAACTTAGTTAAGATATATAAAGTAGTAGTGAATCCTTTAGTAGCAGCTCCTGCATTAGTTTCTCCAATCTCATTAAAGATATGTTTATCAGTAGCCTCTGCAACTAATGAATTAGGATTATTAGTAATAGCAAAAGTATAAGCACCACTTTCTTTCGCCTTTTTTAAAACAGTGCTAACATCATATCCTTTACCTGACTGTGAAATGGCGATAACAACTGTATTTGATAAATCCAAATTACTATCATAAACAGTAAATATTGATGGATCAGACATTTCTACTGGCCTTTTATAGTGTAGTTCTAAGAAATATTTGCCAAATATACCTCCATGAGTAGAAGTACCCCTTGCTACTATCATAAAGTTTTTAGGATTAAATTCTTTTATTTCTTTAGCGATAGTAGGTATTACATCTTTATTTTTTTCTATACAGTTTTCTAAAGCTGTAACTTCTCTAATTTCTTTTAACATATTTGTATTATTCACAAAAATCATCTCCTTACTTTAATTTTAGCATAGTAATATTTTTTAACAAGAAATAAAAGTTGATAAGACACTTTGTTTACAAAAAAAAAGAAAACTACTAGCTTTCATTTTTTTTCTTTGCAATTAAGACAATCTCCGTAGGGAAGACATTTCCACCATAATATCTTAGATAGAAGTTGTAGTTCTTATTAATACTCTTAATTAACTTAGGTATCCTAATTAAATCATCAAACCCATGATAAATAGATATTAATAGAGTAGGACTGTAATTTTTAATATGTTTTTTAGCACCATTTAAAGCTTTGAATTCAGCTCCTTCAATATCCATCTTAATAATATTAATTTTTTCAGTTATATCTTCATCTAAAGTAACCGCTTCAATATTACCTTTACCATCAGTTATAGTATTGGCAGAAGTATCTACACTACTAGTATTAAGGCTTAAAGTAGTTTTTTTATCATATAAAGCTTTATCTCTTATAATAATATCTTCATTAAAAATAAACTTATCTTTAAGTGTTACAAGTGATGTATCAGTAACTTCATAACAATAAATCTTCTTATACTCTTCTAAATAAGAATCTAAAAAGTCATCAACACTATCTCCTATATAACTACCTACATCAACGTAAACAGTATCTTTAGTGGTTTTTACTAAATCAGGATCAAAATAATGTTTATAACAAGTATCTACAACTTCATGTAACATCGCAAAGTCATAATAATAATAATTTCTTAAAATAGCAAGTAATATCTTTTTAGATTTATAGTCTTTTAGATTCTGATAAAGCACCACTAAATCAGTTAAGTTATTTTTTAAAAGATTAACTACATTATTAATTTCTTCAAAATCATTATTAATATAATCTAATCTTCCCCAATAATTAAAGCTATTAAGAAAAGTCTCAATATTACTTCTTAATTCCTCATTAAGTCCTAAATATCTATTTTTAATATTTAAATATACTTCTTCTTTACTCATTAACTCTAACTTCTTAATTAAACTATAAAACTCATAATCAATTTTATTCATTAAAATATCACCAATATAATCTATGTAAGAAAACTTTAATTGTTTAAAAAAATATAGTAATATAGAAACATAAGGAGAATTACATTATGAGAAAATCTAAAATAAAAGATGTTAGAGTAATGATTGGCAGTGGAGAACATGCAACGTTTATAACTGTACCAAAAGGTAAGAAAGTAATGCTTGAAGATGGTATTTTATAAGAGCAGGGATTAGCCCTGAAGAAGCAAGAAATGAATTTTTAGAGAAAGAAAATAAAATTATTTGGAATAATGTCTAACAGAGCAAGCCAGGTATTCCCGTTTTTACAATATATAAATTTCTTTTACATATTCATAGTGTCATAAATATTAATTTTTATCAAAATTTTATTTTCTATTTTTTTTATCAAAATCTTCTATATCAAGGTCTATAATTTTATTTTCTTTAGCATATTTAATTAAAAGATTAGCTTCATAAGTAGCAAGACTTCTACCTGAATTCCAACTATTATCAGACAAGAACCAATTATTTCTATCAGAAAAGCCATCTTTAGAGTGTATCATTATAACATCAATATTAGGAAAGCTTTTCTTAATAATTGCATAACACCTTTTAAGATGAAATTCACTTGTAATGATAGCAATTTCTGTGATGTTTTTATCTTTAATTAAATCAAAAGAATTCTTAACATTTTCAAAACTATTATTAGATTTATCATCAATTATAATATCTTCTTCTTTTATTCCTAATTTTATAGAAAGTCCCCTCATCTTTAAAGCTTCAGGAACAGTATCATTATTTTGATTACTAACTCCATTACTACCACCACTAAATATAACTTTTTTTATTCTTCAGCTTTTATAAGCATCATAAGCTGTATCAACACGTTCTTTAATTAACATGCTATTTCCAAAAACTATTCCATAAATCGTATTTTTCAAATTATCACACGTATCACTATAAACACTTTTATATATCATATCATCAGTTATTAATTAAAGATAACTTCATATCTACCACTCATTACATTTTACTTATTTCAATTATCATATCCATATCATCATCATTAGCCATAATGTTTTTATGTATCTCTTTACATTTTTCGCACCTATAAATAATTTTATAAGTGTCTTTAAATTTTTCAATACCGATAGGCTTTAATAGTCCTCTACATTCATTTAATCTATCTCCTGGCATAATATCAACGTGTTTTGAGTATAGACAGTATGGACAATGATCTCTTGCCGTATATTTTAAAGGCAATACTTTTTTACTACAATTTTCACAAATAAATTCCTCATCTTTCATTGTAAATCTTTTCATAAGCACCTCTAACATTAAAGATATTATATAATTATTTCTTAGCTTTATCAATTAGATAATTTTTAAATAATTTGAAAAAAGTCTTTATACTTGCTATAATTAACTATAGAAAGGTAAGGAGCTTATTATGGATTTAAAATTAGAAGTATTTGAAGGGCCACTTGATTTGCTCCTTCACCTAATAAAAGAAAATAAAATGGATATATTTGATATAGAAATAGAAAGTATTACAAGACAATACTTAGACTATATTCATAAGATGAAAGAACAAAACTTGGATTTAGCATCTAATTATTTAGTTATGGCTAGTGAACTTACATTGATAAAAGCTAGAATGTTACTACCAAGACCTAAAATAGATGAAGAAATGGAAGAAGTTGAAGATCCAAGAGAAGAGTTGGTAGAAAGACTTTTAGAGTATCAAGCTTATAAAGAAATAACTAAGACTTTAAAAGAAAATGAAAGAAAAAGACAAGAAATACATACAAAATTACCTGAAAATATCAATAATTATATTAAAGAAGATACAATCATAAAAGGAGAAGGTTCCGTTGATTTATTAGTAGATGCCTTTAAAAAGTTTCTTGTAAGAAAAAATGAAGAAAAACCTCTATCTACCAAGGTAACAATGAAAGAAATAACCGTATCAAGTAGAAAACTAGAAATAAAAAGTATTTTAAAGAAAGAAAAAAGAATTAGTTTTTTTAAACTTTTTCCGATATCTACTAAAGAATATATTGTTGCAACATTTCTAGCAATACTCGATATGGCAAGAAATAAAGAATTATTAATTAAACAAGAAGAATTATTCAGCGATATTATCGTAGAGGGGGTATCATAATGAATTTAAAAGCAGTTATTGAAGGATTATTATTTGTAGTAGGGGATGACGGTCTTTCTTTAGATGAGATAAGTAAAATATTAGAAATATCTAAAGATGATACTAAGGAGTTAATTAAAGAGTTACAAAAAGATTATCAAAGTAGTAGTAGAGGTATTAGAATAGATTTTTTAGGTGATAAATTAAAATTAACTACAAAAAAAGAACATAATAATTATTATCAAAAACTATTAACAACTGAAGATAATACTACTTTAAGTCAAGCTGCTTTAGAAACTCTTGCAATAATCGCTTACAACCAACCTATTACAAGAATTAGTGTCGATAATTTAAGAGGAATTTCTAATAATCATATTATAAGAAAATTGGTGGCCAAAGGTCTCATCAAAGAAAGTGGTAGAAGCAATTTACCTGGTAGACCAATTTTATATGAGACTACTAGTGAATTCTTAGATTACTTTGGACTTTCCTCTATAAACGATTTACCTGATATGAGAGATTTTCTACAAGAAGAAGCAGAAAAAGAAGAAGTAGATTTATATAATTCTAAATATAAAGAAGAAAATTAAAGAATCTATTATCTTCTTTATTTTCCCCAGTTTAATAATTACCGTATCATAAGATTCATTAATAGTTGAGTAAAGATCAATAATACTAAATAATTGATTAGATAATAATTATCAATATATTTAAATTTTTTTGATTGATAAAAATTCTGACATTAAGTCCTAATTTACGAAATTTACTTCAAATTATATTAAGAAAAAATTGATCATGATTTTCATTTTCCATTATTATAATGCTACATCCTTTTTATAACTAATCCGGTTATAGCTTCTTTTTTCTTATAAACATAATAAAACCTGCTAAATTTTAAATTTTATCATATTTTTTAACCATATTTAAGAAAAATATGTTATAATCTATATATGCCTGTATGGTGGAATTGGTAGACACGGTAGACTCAAAATCTACTTCTAGTGATAGAGTTCCGGTTCGAGTCCGGATACAGGCACCATTGGGAAATCTGTTCGAACTATTCGAACTTTTGATATAGGAATCAATCAGAAATGATTGATTTTTTC
>CALVTA010000071.1 GCA_944359735.1 uncultured Bacilli bacterium
ACTTCACCAACTTTATCCTTTTTCTTTATTATACATGAAAAAAACGCATTTTTAAAATTTCATGCGTTTATCCTAATCTTGTTTGTAATTATATTTTATAAATGAATATTTTCATTAATATTTCACAGTTTCAACAAAAAAATTTCATTTTAAAAAAATAAACTGGTAACGAAAGGAGAAATTATGTATATATTAAAAAATGCTTTTAAATCTATTACAAGAAATAAGTCACGTAATATTTTAATAGGAATAGTAATTCTTGTAATATCAATAACCTGTACTGTCTCTCTTGCTATCTCAAACAGTGCCGATAAGCTTATAGAGTCTTATAAGGATGCTAATTTAATAGAAGCATCTATAAGTTTTAATAGAGAAAACATGATGGGTGGCTTTAGAGAAAACAAGGATAAGGATGAGTTAGTAGAAAACTTTAATGGTATAGAGCCTCTTACTGTTGAAGAAATAGAGAAATATGGAGATTCTAGTTATGTAACTAATTATTATTATACTGTTAGTACTTCTTTAAATGGTGAAGATTTAGAGAAAGCCAGCAGTGACATGGAATTGGAAAGAGCACCTTCAAGAGAAGATAGTGAAGATGATAATAAACCAGTTACAGGAGACTTTACTATAACAGGATATTCTACATATAATGCGATGAGTGATTTTATTAGTGGTAATTATAAAATTACTGAAGGTGAAGTAGATAGTGAGTTTAGTGGTTATAACTGTATTATTAATGAAGAACTTGCAACCTTAAATGATATTAGCGTAGGAGATACTATTACTTTAGTTAATCCTAATGATGAGAGTGAGATCTATGAATTTACAGTTACTGGTATCTATACAGAAGATACAAGTGATGAAGATAGTAATGAGATGAGTTTATTTAGTAATTCTGCTAATACAATTATTACAAACTCTAGTGTTTTATTAGATATGACTACTGATAATGAAGATCTAACTTATAATATTAACCCAACTTTTATCTTAACAGGTGAGGATGTAATAGAAGATTTCACTGAAGAAGTAGAATCTATTGGATTAGATGAAAATTATCAAGTAACAACAAACTTAGACCAAATAGAAAATAGTACATCATCTATTAGTAATGTTAAAACCTTTGCTACAACTTTCTTAATTATTACCTTTATAATAGGAGCGATTATTCTCTTTGTTATAAATCAGATTAATTTAAGAGAAAGACGTTATGAAATAGGAGTTTTAAGAACTATTGGCATGAAAAAAACTAAAGTCTGCTTGCAATTTATGACTGAAACTTTAATGATTGCCATTATTTCTTTAGCATTAGGAGCCTTAATAGGTAGTTTTATAAGTACTCCTGTTGCTAATAAACTTTTAGAGAATGAAATAGAGAGTAGTACTAATACTAGAAATGAAATAAGAGAAAACTTTGGTGGAGGACCAAGTGATGAAAATAATAGTGGAGAAGTAGAAGCACCAAAAGGAGATAGAGGTGGTGACTTTACTAATAACTTTAGTAATGTTGTTAATATTGAAGCCTTTGGAGATTTTGAAGCGACAGTATCTATAAAAGTCTTATTAGAATTATTAGGACTAGGCATACTTTTAACAATAATCTCATCAAGCTCAGCTTTAATTGCTATCAATAGATTTTCACCTCTTACAATATTAAAGGAAAGGAGTTAAATATGGTTTTAAAATTAGATAATGTTAGTTATAGATATTCTGATGCTAAGGAAGATGAATTTGTTTTTAAAAATATAAATTATGAATTTGATAAAGGTAAGATATATGCTATTAAAGGTAGAAGTGGTAGTGGAAAAACAACTCTTTTATCTTTAATATCAGGACTTGAAAAATGTAGTTTAGGCAATATCTATTATAAAGATAAAAACTTAAATAGTTATGATTTAGATCATTATCGTAATACTAATGTTGGAATAATCTTTCAGTCTTATAATTTGATTCCTTATTATAATGCTTTAGAAAATGTTATTTTGTCTATGGATATTAATGGTAAGATAAAAGATAATAAAGAATCTATCGCTAAAGAATTATTATTAAAAATGGGACTTAAAGAAAGTGAACTTACAAGAAGAATATTAAAATTATCAGGAGGAGAACAACAACGAGTTGCCATCGCTAGAAGTATGTCATATAATCCTGATATAATCCTTGCCGATGAACCTACAGGTAATTTAGATAAAGAAACAGAAGAAGAGATTATGAGAATATTTAAAGACTTAGCTGTATCTGAAAATAAATGTGTTATTATAGTAACTCACTCTAACAATGTTTGTAAATTATCAGATAAAGTAATAGATTTGAAAAATTTATCTAAGGACTAGAAATAGTTCTTTTATATATATAAGTGAATTATGTTTAAAGCGTAAAAATCATTGGCAAATAAACGGTCTAAATAATAGACTGATTACATCAGGGAGGGATAGTGTTGTGTTAGATTTGTATATAAGCATTTTTTAGATTATCAAAAGAAAAATGGGTTTAAGAAATCTTTTGACTTATGCAGAGATTTAAAAGAACTAACTATCCTGTTTTTAAAGGTAAGAATTCTTATCAAAGTTATCGAACTAATTGTATTATAAGTATCTATAAGAATAAAAATACGGTGGCGACAATTGGAATTTAAGGCTATGGAGATATAATGATACTCTATCTGTGAAGTAGGAAGCCTTAGAGGTCTTTATTTTATTGTCAAAAGAGATATTCTAGAATGCAATTGAAAAAAAAGAAAAAAGTATATATAATTTTAATAAAGGAGATAAGCTGATGAGTAATGTATCAAAAATAAAAAATAATGTTTCAGTAACTAATTTAAAGTTACCTTCTTATAAAACATTAAAACCATCTAGTTCTATAATAAATACATTAAATGACAATCTTATTGATGAAGTAGAACTAAATCCAGATAATAATTCTTTAAATTATGAAAAGATAGTTGATGATGGATATACACCTCAAGGTGTTACTAATATAGATGGAAAAATTTTAATAAGTGCTTATAAAGATGGCCTAAAATCAAGAATATATATTTTTGATGAAAAAACTAATAAATATGAAGGAAAACTTATTTTAGATAATAAAGCTCATGTAGGTGGTATTTCTTATGATGAAGATAATAAAATAATATTTGTTACAGGCAGTAGTGGCAAAGTTAATACTTATAGTTATGAAAAAATAAATACAGTTATTAATACCCTAAAAAAAACAACAGATATAAATGAATATACTATTGATTTTAGTAATTTTAATGATGATAGTTCTGGTGAATGCTTTTTTAAAATAAAAAGTGATATTAACATTAATGCTTTTGAGAAGATGGATTCTAAAGCTGCCACTACATATTATTATGATGGTAGGTTATATATTGGTAGTTTTGAAGGAATTAATTCTGGAGTTTTAGTTAGTTATAAACTTACCTATGATAAAAAAAAGAATACTTTAGAAAAAAGCAATCCACTAGTTTGTGGATTACCATCTGCTACTCAGGGAATTGCTGTTACGAACTATAATGGTACTAAATATTTAGTAACAACTCAGTCTATTTTTATTTCACCTTCTACAATAACTTT
This sequence comes from uncultured Bacilli bacterium, assembly GCA_944359735.1. Taxonomy (GTDB): domain Bacteria; phylum Bacillota_I; class Bacilli_A; order RF39; family UBA660; genus Onthousia. The sequence goes on from CALVTA010000071.1 coordinate 3,579, forward strand.
ATTTGAAATAACTAATAAAGGAATAAAAAGTATTGGCAAAAAGTACCTTAATGATTCTGGAATTGAAGGTATTAATATAGATAATAATGGTAATATAATAGCGGTATTTGAAAACGGAAGAAATGAAGTGCTATCAACAAATATTGATGAACTAAAATCGACTTTGGACTCTCATAATGTTATAACAGAATTAGGTCAAGATATATTTGGTTTTGCTTATGAAGTAAACGCTAAAGTTAATGAAATAAAAAATGAAATAAAGGAGAAGATAGATGATGTTTTCTAATTTAAAAGTTAATAAAAATTTTAAAAAATATACTACAGCTGTTTTAGTGACAAGTTCTGTTATTTTGAGTGGATGTAATATAGTACCAGATAATAATTTTGATAGTGAATATACTAGTGTTATAGAGGATAAAACTAGATTAGATGTAATAGTTAATTTTGATAACTATGATTCTCTTTCACAACAAGATTTAATCATTTTTTATGATGATAATGGAAATGTTTTAAATGCTACATATAGTGATGATATGAAAAAGGAAGTTACACTATATCCTTCTGATATAGATAATATTAATATTAGTTCTAAAGTTTTAAATACTGCTTTTGATTTACCTAATATAAATAATAATGAAACTTTTGATATTACGATTGATTATGCTACTAAAACTTATAATGTTGAAATAATAAAACAATCACCTGAGAAAGTAAGGTGACTATATGAAAAAAGTTAAAATATTAGATTATGATCATTTGGGTAGAGGTATTACTAAAATAGATAACAAAGTTGTTTTTATACCTAAAGTAAAATTAGGAGAAACTGTTTCTATAAAGATTATAAAAGATAAAAAAAGATATTCACAAGGTACAAGAATAGAACCAATTAAAGTAAAATACTGTCCTTATTATGAAAAATGTGGTGGTTGTCAGATAGGTCATTTAACTTATGATGAACAGTTAGAATTTAAAAAGAATACTGTTAAAAATATTTTTTCTAAATATACAAATTATAATTTAACTAATTTAGAGATAATTCCTACTAAATGTTATAACTATCGCAATAAAGTAACTTTTCATATTAAGGAAGATAAGTTAGGTTATTATGAAGAAGAGACTAATAATTTAATACCTATAGATAAATGTAATTTATTAGATAGTAATATTATAACTCTAACGGCCTCTTTAAATTCTTTTATTAAAGTACATAAGAAACTAACTAAAGCGATTATTAAATCTTTAGATGGTAAACTTATGTTAATATTAGAAGGTAAGGAATCTAAAGAATCTATTAAAGAGTTCTTCTCATCAACTGTTAGTTCTCTATATTACAATAATGAACTAATCAGTGGTGTTCCATCTTTAATGATAGATGTTCTATCTAAAAAGTTTATGGTAAGAAAAGACTCTTTCTTTCAAGTAAATAAAGAGGGTATTAGTTTAATTTATAAAGAAGTTATTAATTTAGTTAAAGAACTAAATTGTAATATTATCTATGACTTATATTGTGGTACTGGTACTATTAGTCTTTTAGTAAGTGATTATGCTAAAAAAGTAATTGGTATTGAAGTAGTAGAAGATGCAGTGAGGGATGCTAAAAGTAATGCTAAGTTAAATAATATTACTAATACAGAGTTTTATTTAGGTGATGTTAGTAAAGTCATTAATAATCTTGATTATACTCCTGATACTATTATTTTAGATCCTCCAAGAAGTGGTATTTCTAAAGATTTAATAGAGTTTCTCTTATCTTTAAAAACAAATAATATTATTTACGTCTCATGTAATCCCGTGACCCTTGCCCGTGATATTAATCTTTTAGATAATAATTACTTTCTTAAATCTATTAAACTAGTGGATGAATTTCCTAATACATATCATTTAGAATCTATAACATTATTAAATTTGCGAAAGAAAAAATAATAACCAGTATATTATATAAGTGAAGGGTTTCAAGTATAAACTTTAAAATTACAGGGGGGAAATATATGAATGAAGTTATACTAAATGATAGTATTAATATAGAAAATTTAATCTATGAAGTTCGTGGAGTTCAAGTGATGTTAGATAGTGATTTAGCAAGGCTTTATG
>CALVTA010000072.1 GCA_944359735.1 uncultured Bacilli bacterium
ATTGCTACATCCTTTCTTATTATGTAGTAATAATTATATCAGATTTTCTTTGCGAAAAAATTTACTCTTTTTTGCTGTGTTACGAAAATTAATTTGCTTTTCACTTTAATCTATGCTATATTTTATCTGTTATGTTATATAGAAAAGAGTAATGATTATGGATTGGTTAACTGTTAAAGAGTTTATAAAAGATTCAATAAAATTTATTTTTATAGTTTTTATATTGATATTTTTAATGGTTTATGTGGTGTCTGTTACACAAGTAGTAGGAGATTCTATGAGTCCTACTTTAAATAATCAGGATGTTTTAATTTTGAATAAAGCTAAGTATAGGTTTTCAGATATAAAACGTGGAGATATAATTGCTTTTACTTATGAAGATACAAAATATTTAATTAAACGGGTTATAGGACTTCCAGGTGATCACATATCTATTATAGATAATAAAGTTTATATAAATGGAAGATATTATGTTGAGGATTATTTAAAAGATGTTGATACGCCTGATTTTGATTTGCAAGATTTAGGATATAATGAAGTTCCTAGTGGTATGTATTTCGTGTTGGGTGACAATAGGGATAATTCTCTTGATAGTAGAAAAATAGGATTGGTTGAAGAGAATGAAATTATTGGGGAAATTGCTGTAAGATTTTGGCCAATTACTAGTTTTAGGCTGTTTTAAGTATCAAATTTTAAATTTTTGGTGCTTTTTTTGTGCAAAAATGTAAAATTTGGTTGCATTTTGCTAATTTAATGATAAAATATAAGTGCAAGGAGAGGATTTTATGAATAAGAAAAAAGCAGGACTTTTAATCATAGTTTTATTCTTGATTATTGGGCTTGGTTCATTTGTTTTTGCAAATCCTGATAACCAAGAAAATTTTGAGGAAGGAGATACAGAAGAAAGAGAAGGACTTGGTTCTGATCGTGTTGAAGATGAGGAAGATTCTTTAGAAGATAATGAATCTGATTCTACATCTATATTGACAGATGGATCAGATAATCAAAATAATAATCAAAATTATACATCTAGAAGTATCCAAGGCGGAGTAAGTACAGTTGCTGATAATAGCAATGAAGGAACTGGTAATACTTTTGGACCTGGTGATAATGGGCAGGTACCAGTTATTGAAGATTATTATGCTGATGCTTTAAAAGCAGTTGAAAATGCTGAGTCTTCTCTTGCACAAGGTGATGTTGACTATGCAGCTAGCCTTGTTGATAAAGTAACTAATCAATCACAAAAAGATGAACTTAATAATCGTCTTGATGCAGTACAAGATATTATTGATGTTACAGCTTTAATTGAAAGATTAGAGACAATGGTTGCTAATTCTACTGATAGAGATGATATTGTTGATTCAATAAGTTATCGTAATGATGAAAAAGTAGAAGAGTTAGTAAATAATTTAGTTGATGGTACTGCTAAAGATAATTTAGCAGATCGACTTGATGCTGTTAATAAAATACTAAACGATAACGATAGTCCGGTTATTAGTGGTATTGATAATAATAGTTTCACAAGAAAAGATAGCGTTGCTTTAACAATAAGTGATGATAATGAAGTTACTACTAAGGTAACATTAAATGGTAATGAAATAGGTTATACTCATAAGTTTACTGAAGAAGGAACTTATGTAGTAACTGTTGTTGATGCAGCTTTTAATGAAACAACATTGACATTTACAATAGATAGAACTGCTCCAGTTATAAATGGTGTAGAAAATGGTGGATATTATAATCATGATGTAACAATTACTATTGATGAAGAAAATATTCAAAATGCTAAATATCAATATAATGGTAAATGGTATTCATTTGAATCAGGAGATACATTTACAGAAGAAGGAACATATTTTGTAAGAGTAACAGATAAAGCTTATAATAAGAAAGCAGAATTAACATTTACAATTGATAAAACTTCACCAGAAGTTTTGAATATTACTCAGGAGTATGAAGATAAAGAAAATGGTAGAATAAAAGTTACCATTACAACTTCAGAAGAAATATATGGTGAATCTGTAAATAACTATGGTTGGAGAAAAGTAGGAGAAAATACTTATGTAAATTATTTCTACAAAACTAAAGATGTAACAATAAATGCTACTGATAAGGCAGGAAATGCTTTAGTTTATACATTCACAGTTGATATGACTGCTCCAGTTGTTAAATCATTGGGTATTACAGATATTAATGAGTATAAAGATGAAGTAGGTAAATTATATGTTAAGAATGGTGATACTGTTCGTGTATTAATTTACTTTGAGGAAAAGTTAGGAACTGAGCCTACAGTTAAATTAGGTAGTAAAGAGTTCACTGCTACATATCGTGAGGCTAGCTCAAAACCAGAATCTAATAGTTATGCTTATTATGCAGATATTAAGATTACTAAAGATATGAATTTAAGTGATGGTGTAGTTTCATTTGAAGTTTATGGATATACTGATGTTATTGGAAATATTGGTACTAAATTGACAGAAGCTAATGTTAATATGTCAGCTTATCCAAGTGTTACTTTGGATAATACAAAGCCAGTTTTAAATTTTAATAATGGCTTCATTACTTCAGAATATACTGTTGAAGCTACAGATGATAATTTTGACTATATGACTGTTCAATATTATGATGGACGTGAAATGCAAACTATTGATGGTAATACATTTGCTTTAGATAGCGAAGGTGATAATGTTCGTTATAATATTAAAGCATATGATAAAGCAGGTAATGTTTCTGAATATAGAGACATTTATCTAGATAATGTTAAACCAGTTATTGAAGGTGCTTCTACTAATGGTGTTTATAAAGAAGTGACTTTGAATATTAGTGATGGTAGTTTAAAGAAAGTGGTTCTTGTAAAAGAAGATGGTACTGAAGAAGTATTACAAGATTATGAAGATAATTATACAACTAAGAAAATGACGTTTGAAAAAACGTATAATGTAGAAGGTACTTATGAAATTAAAGCTGTTGATAGAAATAAAAATGAGTCAACAATCATATTTACAATTGATAAGACAAAGCCAGTAATTACAGGTGCAGAAAATGGAAAATATTATCGTGAAGATGTAGTACTTAATATTGATGATAAGAATCCAGGAACAATTCATTTACATAAAGATGGTGAACTAGTTAAAAATTATAAATTAGGTACACCATTGACAGAAGAAGGAATATATAGTGTATATGCTTCAGATAAAGCAGGTAATAAGTCTGCTACAGTTGAATTTGTTATTGATAAAACTTCACCAGTAGTAATAGGTGTAGAAAATGGTGGATATTATCGTGAAGATGTAACTCTAACAATTGATGAAGTAAATCTTCAAAATGCTAAGTATCAAAAAGATGGTGGTAAATGGACTTCATTTAAATCAGGAGATACATTTACAGAAGAAGGAACATATTTTGTAAGAGTAACAGACAAAGCTTATAATAAGAAAGCAGAATTAACATTCACAATAGATAAGACAAAGCCAGTAGTAACAGGCGCAGAAAATGGAAAATATTATCGTGAAGATGTAGTACTTAATATTGATGATAAGAATCCAGGAACAATTCATTTACATAAAGATGGTGAACTAGTTAAAAATTATAAATTAGGTACACCATTGACAGAAGAAGGAATATATAGTGTATATGCTTCAGATAAAGCAGGTAATAAGTCTGCTACAGTTGAATTTGTTATTGATAAAACTTCACCAGTAGTAATAGGTGTAGAAAATGGTGGATATTATCGTGAAGATGTAACTCTAACAATTGATGAAGTAAATCTTCAAAATGCTAAGTATCAAAAAGATGGTGGTAAATGGACTTCATTTAAATCAGGAGATACATTTACAGAAGAAGGAACATATTTTGTAAGAGTAACAGACAAAGCTTATAATAAGAAAGCAGAATTAACATTCACAATTGATAAAACTCCTGTTGCTTTAGTTGAATTAAGAGTTAATTCTTCTAATTTAAATAATCAATATGCAAAAGTAGGAGATTCTTTTGGAATTTATCTAACTGTAAATGAAGAATTAAGAGAAAATCCTATATTTACTGTAAATGGCAAGGAGTATAAAGTTAATCAGACTGAGACAGTTAATAGTGGATATAAATATGCAGTAGTTTATAAAGTTACTGATGATATGGAAGAAGGAGAAATAAGCTTTACTATTTCTAATATCTATGATAAAGCTGGAAATAAACTAGATGATTTATCAAATAAAGATACTAATCAGAAAGTAGTAATTGATAAAACTGCTCCTACTGCAACAGTTACTTATAATACAGTAGATCCTACAAATCATAGCGTTATTGCTACTTTAACAGCAAGTGAGGATGTAAAAGTTTTAAATGCTGGTACCTGGAATCCTGATGGTGGATATGCTACTATATTTAGAAAATCATATCCTGAAAATAAAACTCAAACTGTAACAATTGAAGACAGAGCAGGAAATCAAAGTACAGTAGAAGTAGTTATTAATAACATTGATAAAATTGGACCAACAGCTACTTATACTGTTGTAGATGCTAACAGAGAAGATAATGGTCATTTTGTAACATTCACTTTTGATGAGGCAATTGATGAAACATCACTTCCTCAAGGTATGTCAAAGGTTAGTGATAACACTTATACAAAAATGTATTATAAAGCTGGAAGCTTAACAGTTAAAGATGTATTAGGAAATACTTCGACTATTGAATTTGAATTTTAAAAGACTCTTTGTCAAATAGTGTTGGTAGACAATAATTTGATACAAGAAATTGATAATATGAAGGATGATTTTTATCATCCTTTTATAATATAAAAAAATAAGAATAGTCTATGACAAATATATATCGTTGAAGTGTTTATATTATAATCCATGACTTTGTTTTTTTTATTATTCGTGGAGGGTTAATAAAAGTTTATAAATAATAAATATCCCAATGAAATTAATTGACCTTTTATTTTTTTGTGTGATATACTTAAGATGTTTAATGAGGTGGCAGTATGGCGTATATAAAGTTTAAAGAATTATCTAAATATTTTGATTTTAAGGAAGAAATAGAACCGGATAAATTGCCGAATTATGCAAGGGAATATGTTAGTAGTAAAGAAGAAATATTACTTGGTTATAAAAATAATAAAGATTATGCTGTTTTTACGGATAAAAGAATGATTTTATTTGATCGTGATACTTTAGCTATGTATTATAAAAAAATTCATATTTTTCCTTATACATCTATATCTAGTAGTGCAATTAACTTTAAACCTGGTAAAGTAGAATTGTTATTTAGTTTTGATAGTGGTTATCAACTGCATGTTAATTTTATTGAGATGAATCATGCTAAAAAAGAGCAATTAAAAATAATTTATAAATTAATGATGGAGAAAAAGCTTTAAAAATAGCTTTTTTATCTATAAAGAAATTGCGTTGTTTTAGATAAAATCGAATTTATGTATTGACGAACGTATATTTTATATAGTAGACTTAAGTTACTAAAGGGAGGTTCGTATTATGGAGGTATACAAAGCATATAAATTTAGGTGCGACTGGGTAGGTCGT
>CALVTA010000073.1 GCA_944359735.1 uncultured Bacilli bacterium
AATAAAAAAATAGCAGGAAAGCCTTTTTATATAAGACTTTCTCTGCTGTTCATAATTTTTTTCATGTTTTTATCCTGATTAATTTAAAATTAATTTCTTATCAGTATCTATAGGACTGGGTTTGTAATTTACTAAATATATTTTACCATCAATTCTTTCTGGGATAAAACATTTTTCAGTAAGCCCTTCTTCTTCTAAAGCATTAAGGCTTCTTTTGCCTGAACCAGTAACTTTAAACTCATCTTCAATATTATGAAGTCTAAATACAATTTTTTCGGATAATTCTTTAGGAAGTAAAGAATTTAATTTTTCTTTAGCATCCAGTAGTGCTACTGGCATATAATCTTTAGCATCTGGTTGTAATTCTATGTGAGCGATTGGAATTTCTTCACCATTTATTGTTTTAACATTAATTACCTCACAAGACAAAACATTTAAATAATCTTCTTGTATAGCTTCTGATATAACATAAGGCGCTATTTCTTCTCCAGTACTTAAATGAAATTCAGAACCCATTCTACCATGTATAATGGTATTTCCTTTTTTATTTTTTGAAGCCCAAGCTTTAGCATCACCATAAACTTTACCATTTGCATCTTTAATGAAAAACTTATTAGTAGCTTCTTCGTTTCCATCATATCTTTTCATAGTAGTAGGACCAATAGCAGCAAGACGACCAACACTTCCATCAGTTATATGATTACCATTTTTATCTAGTATAACTTCATCTACACATTTAAAAGGAATAAGACCATATGTTTCTTTTGACAGTGATACTTTCTGTCTTAATGCATGAAATAATGTGAAATAAATGCCACCATGTTCACAATCACCACCGCCTAAAGATAAGGTTACTGGTGATAAAGGAAATGGTACTCTTTTTGTTCCAGCTTTAATGTTTTTTAACCATTTATTTATTAATCTTTCTTCCCCTTTGCTTGTAGGTTCACCAACTGCTATTACTATATATGCTTGTTCCATTTTTTCATTTGGAAATTCTTTTTCAAATGTTTTAGCAGAATGAACTAAAAAACTAGTAGTAGATGGTATTGCATTAGGTTTATTAATTACTAATGATCTATTATGAAAGTTTATATCATAAATGGGTTCTAAAGCGACACTACAACCTTGTGATAATGGATCAGAAATACTAGTAATGACATCTGTGTTTGAATATGTTGGAATATGAGCTAACATTCTAACATCGTGCATGGCAGGTAAACCTGATAGGTCGGCATCGTGAAATCTTGCCATAGTAATCAAACTACGATGAGGGTGAACCATTTGTTTTGGCAATCCTTTTCTGGTTGAACCACTGGTAAAACTCCTTAAGAAATCATCATCTAAAGAGACAGTTTCTCTAGTTTCACCTACATATTTTTCACCAAGTTCTATAAAATCATGAAAAGAGCTAATATTCCTATCTTCTTCTTTAAATTTTGGAACTTTATTTGAAAAATCATAAAAATCTCTATCCAATTCATAATATGGATCAATTCCATTAGGTAGAGAGTCCACTAGTGAAGCTATAACTTTATACTTGAATTTTCTATTTTTTAGAATGTCTTTAATTTTCTCATATTTTTTATCAGTAACAAAAAATACTTTGTCAGTACAATCTTTTAATATTTTTTCTATATATTTTTTATCAAAGCCCTCACCAAATATAGTCACTTCTGCTCCTACTTTACTAATAGCCATTAGACTATAAATAAATTCGGGAGTATTTGACATACAAATAGCAATCTTATCACTCTTTTTAATACCTACTTGTTTTAATGACTTTGCAACTTGATCTCTTTTTTCAAAAAGTTCTCTAAAAGTGATAACACTACCTCTATAAAATAGAGCTTCTTTATCCAAATTAGCTTTGTTGCGGTTTTCTATATCTAAATCCCAAGCATAATTACGTTTTTCTTCTATTTCTTTCAAAGCTGCTTCTACTTTTTTATGTGTTTTAACTATTTTGTTACTCTTTTCTTTGTTTAACTTGAATCTAGATATTATATCTTTTATTTTATCAAAATTTACTATATTCATTAAAAATCTCCTTTACTTTTTATTTCTATTTCATCATAAGTATAGGAAGATACTGCATTACCTATTTGTACTTGATAAATAGAGCCTATTTTCATAACAACAACCCCTATTATTCCTGTGGTTTTAATTGTAACTTCACTACCAATATCAATATCATCACCTGTTTCATCAAAACTAGTATTTTTTACTATTAAACCCATACATAATATCCCTTTCTTGCCCTTATTATATACAATTTTTTCGATTTGTCAAACAAAAGTTTATTTTGTAATACAAAAACTTCACTTTTCTTCTTATTTATGATAGAATCTAGTCATTAGTGAGGTGTTATTTATGAAAGATATTATAGGTGATCAAAAGATAGAATATAATCTAGATAATCATAATTGTATCTATACAATAAATAATATTAACTATATTTATCTTAATAACACGATATATATATTATTTAAAAAACCCCTTTGGGGGTAACTGATATAAAGAAAGATGCATGAAAAATTTATTTTAATGTTAAAATATTATATAAAAAGGAGAATTATTTATGAATAAAGAAAAAAAGTTTGTTAGTAATATTACTCCTCGTAATGAGGATTTTGCTAAATGGTATACTGATGTAGTTATGGAAGCTAAGTTGTGTGATTATTCTAGTGTAAAAGGCTTTTTAATATATAAGCCTAACGGCTATGCTATTTGGGAAATGATTAGAAACAACTTAGATAAACGATTTAAAGAAACTGGAGTTTCTAATGTTTATTTTCCTCTATTAATACCTGAAAGTTTACTTCAAAAAGAAAAAGATCATATTGAAGGTTTTGCTCCTGAAGTTGCTTGGGTAACCAAAGGTGGAGATTCTGAGTTAGAAGAAAACTTATGTATCCGTCCTACCTCTGAGACTTTATTTTGTGATCAATTTCAAAAAGAAGTGAAATCTTATCGTGATTTACCATTGCTTTATAATCAATGGTGTTCTGTCGTAAGATGGGAAAAAACAACTAGGCCTTTCCTTAGAAGCAGAGAGTTTTTATGGCAAGAAGGACATACCGTTCATGCGAGTAGTAAAGAAGCTGAAGATAGAACAAGAATGATGTTAGATATTTATTATGATTTTGTTACTAGAGATTTAGCTATTCCTTTGATAAAAGGCAAAAAAACAGATAGTGAAAAGTTTGCAGGAGCTAAAGATACTTATACTATCGAAGCAATGATGCATGATGGTAGAGCTTTACAATCTGGAACAAGTCATTTCTTTGGAGATGGTTTTGCTAAAGCTTTTGATATTAAATTTTTAAATAAGAATAATAAACTTGAAGTTGTTAATGAAACTTCTTGGGGACTATCTACTAGAATAATTGGTGCTCTTATTATGGTTCATGGTGATGATAGTGGACTAATATTACCTCCTAAAATTGCCCCTATTCAGACGAAAATAATTCCTATTGCTATGCATAAAGAAGGTGTTTGTGAAAAAACTAATGAACTTTTAGAACAGTTAAAGAAAGATGGTATTAGAATTGATGCTGATTTTTCTGATAAAACCCCAGGATTTAAATTTAGCGAACAAGAAGTCTTAGGTATTCCTACAAGGATTGAAATAGGTCCTAAAGATATAGAAAAATCTACTGTTGCAATCGTAAGACGAGATACAAGAAAAAAAATAGAAGTTTCTATGGATGAAGTTAGTGATAAATTAAAAGAGATATTTGAAGTTATGCAAAAAGACATGTATGATCGAGCTAAAAATTTCTTAGATAGCCATATTTATGATGAGACTAATATTAAAGAAATGAAGAAAACAATGAAAGAGCAAGTTGGTTTTGTTAGAGCCATGTGGTGTGGTAATGAAGCTTGTGAAGAAAAGATTAAAGAAATAACTGGTGCTGGTTCTAGATGTATACCATTTAATGAAGATCATCTATCTGATAAATGTATATGTTGTGGTAAAGAAGCTAAGCATATGGTTATTTGGGGTAAATCTTATTAAAAAGAATACAGTTAATGGTGCTGTATTCTTTTATTTTACTTCTTTATAGTAGTATAGATAAGGTCTTACATTAATATTTAAATCGTTCATTGCTATTACTAGATATTTAGTACCATCTTTAGAGTTTTCCTGATATAAATAGTTATAAACTATTTTACCATTATTTTTTATAAGTAGATGATTGTCTCTCCAAGTTACATTGTCATAATTAGTTGTACCATCTTTATATAAGATTAATTCTTTGTACTTAGTATCAGGCATAAAATGTTTTTTATTTGAATTAAATATTTTAATTGGTTCTACTACCTGTCCTTGTAATCCCCACTTACTAACATATTTAGAATCGTAAATAGGTTCAGTAGTTTTAATTTTTTTCTCTAAATGTTTCTCATGTATTAAAGCATCTTCATTATCTTTAGTTAAGTCATATGCTTCTACATAAATATCTGTTTTATCACTATTATATATTTCTATAAATTCTCCTCTTATTTGAATATTATTGTTATTTGCATACTTAATCATTTCTTTATAAGCATCTATTACCTCATCATTACTAGATGTATGTAATAAAGTTTCTACAACATTATCAGTTAATACTTCTAATCCCATACTTTGAAGTTTATTAATAAAGCCATAATTAGTTTTTAAATCATCACTTAAGACTCTACCTATAAAACAAGTAATATCACTTTCTTTAAAACCTACTTCATAACTAATTAAAACACTAGGTAGATTAGTATAACTTTTTTCATCAATTTTCTTATCGATAAGTTCTAATTTCTTCTTAAAATCATCTCTTGTCTTTAATAAAGTAAATTCTCCTATCATAACAAATTTAGGATTTTTAATTAATTCCATATAAACTCCCCCTCTTAGTTTATTTTTAATCTCTTCAAGTTTTTCTAATCTTTCTTGATAATCTTCAGTTAATTTTTTTATTTCTTTTACTATATTACTATCATTAGAATTATCAAGAATATTCTTTATTTCTTTTAAAGTAAATCCTGCTTCTTGTAAAGTTTTAATATTATGATAAGTACTAACTTGTTCTTCACTATAATACCTATAACCTGTAAAGTCATCTACTTCGTTAGGTATTAAAATACCAACTTTTTCATAATGTCTTAGTGTCTTAATAGTACACTCACAAAGATGTGAAAATTCACCTGTTCTATATATATTCTTCCTCCTTTCACCATCACTATAACACTCTCCTTAAGGGGAGAGTCAATACTATAAATTATATTTTTTCTTAAATGATTTAATATATTTTTTACGCATAGCTGGAAGAATATTAAAAGCTGTATTTAAAGCAACATCATTAATTTCTACATGGGAGGTATCTAGCAAACAGAATGAACAGAATGAATCAACACTTTCAGAAAATAAACCTGTCAAATTTTTTTGAAAATGTCAGGTAAATTATTTCAAGAAAATGTCAGTATGATTAACATTTGATAACTTCAAA
>CALVTA010000074.1 GCA_944359735.1 uncultured Bacilli bacterium
ATTGTTATTTATAGGTATATTATACCACGAGTTCTTTCATCTTTTTTTATTTTCCGATAAATTTAGACTCCGTCAATAGAATAAAATATTTGACAAGTGAATAAAATAATTGTATATTGATAACATCAAAACAATGATGAAAAGAAGTAACTATTTCTAATCTTTTATAGAGAGCTTGTGGTTGGTGGAAACAAGTAAAGTGTGAGTAGTGAATAACATTTCGGAGTGCTTAAAGAAATTAAGTAGACTAAGCCGGGTGCAAACCGTTACATTTGCTAGATTTGATAGAATCGAAAAGTGATTATAAAGTAAGTAAAATATTCCTTTATAATAAATTGGGTGGCACCGCGGAAGACTAGTTTCGTCCCATAGTACTATAAGTATTATGGTATGATACTAGTCTTTTTATTATTTATTAGAAAAGGAGAGATTATTATGTGTGGTTTTCAAGTTTACACAAAAAGAGATATTAGTAAAAAAGAATTTTTAGAAGGGTTTTCTAAAATAAAATATAGAGGACCTGATATGAGTAGAGTTATGGAATATGACTTTGGAATCTTTGGATTTCATAGACTATCTATTATGGGGTTAAGTGAAGAAGGAATGCAACATTTTACAAGAGATGGTAATGTTTTAGTTTGTAATGGAGAAGTTTATGGGTTTCATAAAATTAAAGATGAATTAATCCATGATGGTGTTAAATTTACTAGTGAAAGTGATTGTGAAATATTACTTCCTATGTATGAAAAATATGGATTAGATATGTTTAAAATGTTAGATAGTGAATTTGCTCTTGTTCTTTATGATTCTAAGAGGAAAGATTATGTAGCAGCAAGAGATCCTATTGGTATTAGAGCGATGTTTTATGGATATTCTAAAGTGAGTCACTCTATTATGTTTGCAAGTGAAGCGAAAGTATTAGTTGACTTATGTAGTGAAGTATATCCTTTTCCTCCGGGACATTATTATGCTAATGGGGAGTTTAAAGAGTATGTAGATATGACTAAAGTGGAGTCTTTTATTAGTGACGATTTAGAAAAAATATATTCTGAGATTCATAAAAGATTAGTAGAGGGTGTTAAGAAAAGATTAGATTCTGATGTACCTCTTGGTTTTCTATTAAGTGGGGGACTTGATTCTAGTTTAGTATGTTCTATAGCATCTAAAATATTAGATAAACAAGTTCATACCTTTGCTATTGGTATGGATATAGATGCTATTGATTTGAAATATGCTAAACAAGTAGCAGATCATATAGGTAGTATTCATCATGAAGTTATTATTACAAGAGATGATGTTATTAAAGCCTTAAAAGATGTAATATATCGTTTAGAAACATGGGATATTACAACTATTAGAGCATCTATTGGTATGTATTTACTTTCTAAATGGATTAGAGAAAATACAGATATTAGAGTAATATTAACAGGAGAAGTTAGTGATGAGTTATTTGGTTATAAATATACAGACTTCGCTCCAACTCCTAAAGAGTTCCAAAAAGAAAGTGAGAAAAGAGTTAGAGAACTTTATATGTATGATGTGCTAAGAGCAGATAGATGTATTTCTAGTTGTTCATTAGAAGCGAGAGTTCCCTTTGCAGATTTAGATTTTATACATTATGTGATGAGTATTGATCCTAAACTTAAGATGAATACTTATGGTATGGGAAAATATTTACTTCGTAAATCTTTTGAAGGAGACTATTTGCCAGAGAATATTTTGTATAGAGAAAAGGCTGCTTTTAGCGATGCAGTAGGGCATTCATTAGTTGATGATTTAAAAGACTATGCGGAGAGTTTATATACAGATGAAGAATATGAGGAGAAAATTAAAAAGTATCCAAAACATACACCATTTACTAAAGAATCATTGTTATATCGTGAGATATTTGAAGAGTTTTATCCGGGTAGGAGTGATTTAATAGTAGATTACTGGATGCCTAATAAAGACTGGGATGGCTGTAAAGTAGATGATCCAAGTGCTAGAGTTTTATCTAACTATGGAGATAGTGGTAAATAAGTGTTATACTAAATAGAGGAGAGGATCTAATGGAATATCTATTTAATTTAGGTTTTAATGAGAATGAAATTAAAAATATTATAACGACTAATAATGAAGTAATGGATTTAAGTGATGAAAAAATAAAGTCATTGGTTGCTATATTAATAAATATAGGCTGTAAAGATTATCATATTAAAAATATAATAAGTGCTAATCCCTATTATTTAAGCAGAAGTATTACAGATGTTAATAATCTTATAAGTAAATTGTCATTACTTGGTATTACACACTTAGAAACAACATTTGATAGTAATCCATGGTTATTAAATAAAGATGCTTATGAAATAGATGAATATATAAAAGATGAACAATTTAAAGGATTAAGCTTAGATGAGATAATTGATAATATTGGTAGTGGAATGATAGGTGAATAATGATGGTTAAAGAATATTTAATTAATTTAGGATATAGCAATGAAGATACAGAAAATATTTTAAATAGTTATGCTTTAAAAAATTTAAAAGAAGATACATTGCTTATACATATAAAAGAAAATTATAATCTATTAATTTTCTTAGGATATAGTCACGAGGATATAGTTAAGATGACTATATCATTGCCAGCTTTATATAGTTATAGTATAGAAAATATTAAGCAGAAGATAGAGGACTTGATTTCCTTAGGATTTAGTCACGAAGATGTAATCAAAATGACCAAAATATTACCATCTTTATATGGTTGTGGCATAGATAATATCAAACAAAAAATAGATGACTTGATTTCATTAGGATATAGCCATGAAGATGTAATCAAAATGACCAGAACTTCACCAGCTATATATAGTTATAGTATAGAAAATATTAAGCAGAAGATAGAGAACTTGATTTCCTTAGGATATAGTCACGAAGATGTAATCAAAATGACCAAAATGTTACCATCTTTATATGACTATGGCATAGATAATATCAAACAAAAAATAGATGACTTAGTTTCATTGGAATATAGCCATGAAGATGTAATCAAAATGACTAAATCATTGCCATCTTTATATAGTTATAGTATAGAAAATATTAAGCAGAAGATAGAGGACTTGATTTCCTTAGGATATAGCCATGAAGATGTAATCAAAATGACTAAATTCTTCCCATCTTTATATGGTTTAAATATAGAGAATATTAATCAGAAGATAGAGGACTTGATTTCCTTAGGATATAGCCATGAAGATGTAATCAAAATGACCAAAACATTACCAACTTTATATGGTTTAAATATAGAGAATATTAATCAGAAGTTGACTTTTTTAAGAGAAATGCATTTAGATTTTATTGTTGTTGAAGATACAAAAAAACTAATGCAAAGCATAGATTTAACCTATGCTAGATATATGTTTTTTAAAGAAAAAGGCATAGAAATAACTAAAGATAATTATCGCAGATTGTTTTATGATGCTAAAAGGTTTGAAAAACAATATGGCATAGATAAAAGCACTTTATTAGAAAAATATAATTATCAAGAGTATATTAGTAGTAAAAAAAGTGCTAATATAATATAAGAAAGAGAGGAATAATTATGGTAATTGATGCAAAAGAATTATATGATAAAATTGATGAATATATGGATAAAGAAGTAAATTTGGAAGGATGGATTAGAAATCATCGTAAACAAAAAGAGTTTTGTTTTATAGATTTTTCTGATGGTACTTGTTTTAAACATATTCAAGTTGTTTATGATAATAAGTTAGAAGATTTTGAGGATATTCAAAAGTATCATGTAGGAAGTGCAATTAGAGTAGTAGGAACAGTAGTTAAATCCCCTAAAGAAGGACAACCTTTTGAAGTGCAAGCAAGTGAAGTTATATTACTAGGAGAGTGTCCAGAAGACTATCCAATACAACCTAAGAAACACTCTCGTGAGTTTTTAAGAGAACAGGCTTATCTTAGACCTAGAACTAACTTGTTTCAAGCAGTGTTTAGAGTTAGAAGTGTAGCAGCTTATGCTATTCATAAATATTTCCAAGATAGAGGTTATGTTTACTTCCATGCTCCATTAATTACAGCAAGTGATTGTGAAGGAGCAGGAGAGATGTTTCATGTGACATGTCTTGATTTAGAGAGTGTTCCAAAAGTAGATGGTAAAGTAGATTACTCTAAAGATATGTTTTCTAAACCTACATCATTAACTGTATCAGGACAACTAGAAGCGGAGACATTTGCTCTTGCTTACAAGAAAACTTATACTTTTGGTCCTACATTTAGAGCAGAGAACTCTAATACTAAAGTACATGCTAATGAGTTTTGGATGATTGAACCTGAAATTGCTTTTTGTGATTTAAATGGTGATATGGAAATAATGGAGGAAATGCTAAAGTATGTAGTTAGTTATGTATTAGAACACTGTAAAGATGAAATGCAATTCTTAGATAAATTTGTTGAGAAAGGACTACTTGATAAACTCACTAAGTTAGTTAATTCTAAATTTACAAGAGTTACTCATAAAGAGGTTATAGACATATTACAGAAAGCAGATGTTAAATGGGAATTCGAACCTAAACAAGGAGAAGATATTGCTAAAGAACATGAGAAATATATTACAGAATATTTTAATGGACCAGTATTTATTACTGACTGGCCTAAAGATATTAAAGCTTTCTATATGAAACAAAATCCTGATGGAGAAACTGTCGCAGCGGTTGATTTAGAAGTTCCTGGTGCAGGAGAAATTATGGGTGGCAGCCAAAGAGAAGAAGATTATGACAAACTAGTTGCTCGTATGGATGAATTAAATATGGATAAAGAAGAGCTTGATTGGTATATTAAGCTTCGTAAATTTGGAGGCTGTGTTCATTCAGGATTTGGTATGGGTTTTGAAAGGCTTTTAATCTATTTAACAGGTGTTGAAAATATAAGAGATGTAATACCATATCCAAGAACACCAGGTAACTGTGAGTTTTAGGAGGTAGTTTATGGATAGTTTTCTACTAAAAATTATTGATAAAAATGATGAGGATGTTTGGAATGATAAATTTAAGTTAAGATATTCTCATTTAGAAAATTTTAAAAACTTTGCTAATAAAAACAATCTTAGTATTTCATTATCTACAGATGATGCAGCTGCTTTATCATTAGCAGTTATCAATTATATATCAATATTAAATTTAAAAACAGGATATTTAATTTTTTTGCCAGAAATTTGCAGTGAATCCCAAATTGATTATTTGGAGAAAGTTTTACCTTTTTATATATAAAGAAAGTGCGTTTTTTAGATAAAATCGAATTTATGTATTGACGAACGTATATTTTATATAGTATGTTTGAGTTACTAAAGGGAGGTTCGTATTATGGAGGTATACAAAGCATATAAATTTAGGTGCGACTGGGTAGGTCGTAT
>CALVTA010000075.1 GCA_944359735.1 uncultured Bacilli bacterium
TTGCTTACGGTATTGGAATAATGTATTTAAATGTATTTTTATTAAGATATTTAAAAATTGATTATATATTTTATAGTTTTTTAAATGTTTTAATTAACTTTTCAGATGCATTATTTAGCAAATTTTGGGCAAAAAAGACTATAGATAGAAGATGGAGCAAAATATTATTACCGGTGAGCATAATATATATTATTGCCTTTATATTATTATTTATGTTAAATGATAAACTACTAATAATTTTGTTACCAATCATTTATATTTTACTTGGTTTTGGTAATAGTGCATATGAACTGTTTGATCATATAGCGATATATGAATATTCAAAAGAAAATTACAAGACTTCTTATGTTACTTTTGAACGATTTATAGAAGGAATTGTTACTGCAACATTGCCAGTAATATCATATCTAATCTTTAAAGAAAATATAAACTCTATAAAGATAACGTTTTTATTAGCTGTAATTACTTATTTTATATTGTTTTTATATGTACAAGTTAAAAAAAGAGGATTAAAGAGTAAATAAAAAATGAATACTAAAATAAGTAGATAGTTTTGTTTTAGTATATAAATATAAAAATAGTTAGTATGGAAATGCTAACTGTTTTATGTTAAAATCATTTTATCTAAAGAAGGTGACATGATGAAGGGTCAAAATATGTATCTAGCATTTGGTAGTGAAGTCATTTATGATGATGCTTCCTTTTTAATTGAAGATAATGATAAAGTAGGTGTTGTTGGCGTAAATGGTGCAGGAAAGACAACTCTATTTAAGATTATCTTGAAAAAAGAAACGTTAGATGCTGGTAAAGTAACTGTTAATAATAAAAAAATAGGTTATCTTCCTCAAGAGATTAATTTTACTGATAAAGAGAAAAATGTCTTAGATTATTTATATAGTGGGAGACCAATTGAGACATTAGAACAAGAGTTAAATATAGTTTATGAAAAATTAAGTAGTGCAAGTGAACTAGAACAAAATAAACTTTTAAGACAAGCAGAGAAGATTCAAAGTGAACTTGATAGTCTTAATCAATATATTGCAGAAGATGAATTGTTATCGTTGATTGAAAATATGGAAATAGATAGTGAACTCTTAGAGATGAAAGTAGGAGATTTATCAGGTGGACAAAAGTCTAAAATCGCTTTTGCCAGACTTCTTTTTTCAAATTCTGATATATTACTTTTAGATGAACCTACCAACCATTTTGATGCTAAGACTAAAGATTTTGTCATAGATTATCTAAAAAAATATCACGGTATGGTGTTAGTAATTAGTCACGATATTGATTTCTTAAATGAGGTAGTCACAAAGACTATGTTTATTAATAAAGTTACTCATAAAATAAAAGTATATAAGGGTAATTATAAAGAATTTAAAAGACTCTATGCTGATGAAATGATGCAAAAAGAGTTAAGAATAAGAGAACAGGAACGTGAGATAAAGAAACTTGAAGAAGTTGTTAAAAGAGCAGAGTCGGCATCTAGAACTAATCATAATTTAAAAAGATTAGGTGAATCTAGAAAGAAAATGTTAGAGAAAAAGTTAGATGAGTTAGAGATAAGAGAAGAAAAATATAAGACTGTTACAATGAAAGTAGAGCCTAAAGAGGTAAGTGGTAGAATACCTTTAGAAGTAAAACATTTAACTTTTCATTATCCTAATAAAAGCGATTTATATCATAATTTATCTTTTCAGATGGCAAGAGGAGAGAAGTTTTTAATAGTTGGAGAAAATGGAGTAGGGAAATCAACTTTATTAAAGTTAATTATGGATAAGTTAAAACCTATTAAAGGAGAAATAGTCTATGGTTATAAAGCATCTATCGCTTATTATGCACAGGAGTTAGAAATATTAGATGAAGATAAGACTATCCTAGAAAATGTAGATAATCCTAATTATAGTGATAATGAGTTAAGAACTTTTTTAGGAAACTTTCTATTTTCTAATAATGATGTTTTTAAGAAAGTAAAAGTATTATCTCCTGGAGAGAAAGCAAGGGTAGCATTGTGTAAAATACTTATTCAAAGAACTAATATTATTATACTAGATGAACCTACTAATCACTTTGATCCAGAAACGCAGAAAGTTGTTGGTGAGAACTTTAAAAATTATACAGGTACTTTAATAATAGTAAGTCATAATCCTTCTTTTGTAGAACAGATTGGTGTAACTAGAATGTTAGTCTTACCAGAAGGTAAAATTGTAGAATATAAAAGAGAATTACTTCATTACTATTATTACTTAAATACAGAGTTAGTGTAATATTGAAATTAAAAATAGTTAGTTTTATAATAATATTAGGAGATGATAAAAATGGCTAAAAAAGATTTAGGTGTAAAACCTTATTTATTTCCAATGCCTGTTTTAATGATTGCAACATACTGTGAAGATGGTAGTGTTGATGTTATGAATATGGCTTGGGGAGGTATTTGTGCTAATAATAAAGTAGCGTTAAATATTACAGAAAGTCATAAGACTTCACAAAATATTAAAGAAAGAGGAGCTTTTACTATTAGTGTTGCAGATATTACTCATTTAGAAGAGTCAGACTACTTTGGTACTGCAAGTGCTAATAGAGTTAAAGATAAGTTTGAGAAAAGTGGTATGCATGCTGTTAAAAGTGAAAGAGTAGATGCTCCAATTATTGAAGAGTATCCAATTACCTTAGAATGTAAAGTATCTAAGATATATAATGATGATGAAGGATTTAGAGTAGTTGGTGAAATAGTTAATGTCTTAGCAGATGAAGAAGTTCTTGATTCTAATGGTAAAGTTGATCCTACTAAGTTAAATGCTTTTGTCTTTGATCAATTCCAAAATGGATATTATGCAATTGGAGAAAAAGTAGGGGAAGCTTGGAAAAGTGGAAATAAATATATGAAGTAGAATATATATTCTCCGATACTTGAAAACAATTAATATTTATGGTACTATGAATATGTAAAATAAATTTACATAAACTAAAAAAGAGGAAATACCTAGTTTGCGTTCGGGTGTTACCTCTAAATGGTTAGAAGTAAAAACCCTAGTTACAATGATGTAATAGGGTGTTTTACTATCTATAAATAATTAGGAGTATGACTATAATTAATAATATTGCTATTAAGAAATCCTTCTTACTCATAAATATCTCCCCTTTCTCCCACTGAATTGCTATTACAGTTAAAGAAAGAGGCAAACACCCATACTAGGTAATTCCTAAGTTAATAGTATCATGCTTTTATTTATAAAACAATTGAACAAGATACATTTTTTAATAGAAATTTTGTTTTATATATTTTAATATAACTAGAAGAGTACAACATTCTTCTTTTTATATTGTTCTAATAATTATATCTATGCTATAATTTTGCTTGGAAGAGGTGGATTATGTTAGAAGTTAAAGACTTAAAGAAGAAGTTCGTTAAGTATAATGCTAAACGTAAAAAAGAAGAGTTTTATGCTGATAATGGTATTAGTTTTAAAGCAAAAGATGGAGAAATCATCGGAATATTAGGACCAAATGGGGCAGGGAAAACAACATTACTTAGAATGATTGCAGGAATTCTTGAGCCTACTAGTGGAACTATTTCTTTTGGAAAATTAGACTATCTTCATAATGAGATAGAAATTAAGAAAAATATCGCTTATCTATCAGGAAATACTAAACTTTATAATACTTTATCTTGTTATGAACTATTAAAAATGTGTGGAAATATTTATGGAGTAGAGGAAAGTAAATTAGAAAATAGAATAAAAGAAATATCAAAGAAATTAAATATGGATAGTTTTATGTATAATAGGATTGAAAATTTATCAACAGGACAAACTCAACGAGTTAATATTGCAAGATGTTTAGTTCATGATCCTAAATACTATATTTTAGATGAAGCGACTAGTGGACTTGATATTATTTCTAGTCAAATTATTTTAGATTTTATTAAAGAAGAAAAGAAACGTGGTAAGATAATTTTATATTCTACTCACTATATGGAAGAAGCTGAAAACATTTGTGATAATGTTATTATGATTAATAAAGGTATTGTAATTAAAGAAGGTACTCCTAGTGAAATAAAAAAATCTACTAAAACTACTAATTTAAGAGATGCTTTCTTTACTTTAATAGGAGGTGTTTCTAATGAGTAATTTAGGTAATATTTTAAAGAAAGAATTAAGAGAGATGTTTCGTGATAAGAAATCTCTTATGATGATGTTAATTATTCCTATTTTAATACCAGCTTTAGTAATAGGAATGTCTGCTTTATTTGAAGCACAAACTAATAAGCCTATAACTGATTATAATAAAATAGGTTTTGATTATGAATTAAATGAGATAGAAAAAGATATTGCAGATAATTTAGATATAGAAGTTATTAGTGGAAGTACTGAAGAGTTAGAAGATAAGTATAGTAATGGAGAAATAGATTTATATATTACAAAAGATGGTAGTACTTATACTATAAATGGTGAAGATAATGAGACTACTAGTTATGCTACAAGTTTAATGGATACTTACTTTGCTACTTATAAAGAAGCATTACAAACAAATTATTTAGCTGAAAATAATATAAATCCTACTGATGTTACTTCTATTATTACTGTTAATAAAGATATAAAAGAAACAGAGAATTTTTATGGTAATTATATTGTAAATTATGGCTTTTTATTTATAATTATGGCTATTACTATATCTGCTACTTATCCTGCTACTGATACAACAGCAGGTGAAAAAGAAAGAGGAACACTTGAAACATTACTTACTTTTCCAATTAAAAGTAGAGATATAATTGTTGGTAAGTTCTTAAGTGTTTCTTTATCATCAATTATTACAGGTATTGTTAGTTTAATATTAATGTTAATTTCACTAGCGTATGCTAATGGTGCTTTTGAAATATATAAAGATACTAATTTAATGTTATCTATTAGTAGTTTAATCTTTTCAATATTAGTAATTATCGCATACTCTCTACTAGTTAGTGGTCTTTGTATTGCCATTGCCAGTAAATCTAAAACCTTTAAAGAAGCTCAAAGTGCTTTAACGCCATTAACTTTTATATGCTTCTTTCCAGGTATGATAGCTTTCATGGCTGGAGTTAGTTCATCACCACTTTTATCATTAGTACCTTTCTTAAACTTTACACTTTTATTTCAAGATATAGTTGTAGGTAATATAGATATTGTTAATATCTTATTAATGAGTCTATCTACAATTGTTATTATTACATTAGTCTTAGTAGTAATAATTAAACAATATAAGAGTGAAAAAGTATTATTTTAAGAGTTATTGATTAAGTTCAATAACTTTTTAATTTAGAAAAGTATGCTATTGCATTCTAAATACTTAAATAAAAAACAAGATTATTAGCTATTGTACTAAAAAAGGGTAGATTT
>CALVTA010000076.1 GCA_944359735.1 uncultured Bacilli bacterium
ACTATTTCAAGCGGAGTTTGCTTTTTTTGTTATTCTAGTTAGTTAGGTTGCGGACGAAGTCTGCCGTATGTTATAATCTTATTAAGAGAGAAGTGATTATATTGAAAATATATTTAGTTAGGCACGGACAAGTAAATCATAATTTAAAAAAATATACTCTAGAGAAGATGAAGATTTAAACGAAACAGGTATAAGAGAAGCTTATGAATTAAAAGCAAACATTTCTAATATTTTGTATGATGTTATTATTTCTTCTCCCTTAAAAAGAGAGATACATACTGCTAATATTATAAACAGTGCTAATAAAGAAATTATTATTGATGAAAGATTGAGGGAACGAGATCCAGGTAGTTTATCAGGTAAATCTTTAGAAGTTATAAATAGAGAAGAATATTGGAATTATTATTCTAAAATCCAGTATGGTACTTCTGAAAATATTAAAGAGTTCTTTAATAGAGTAAAAGATTTTTTAGATGATTTAAAAACTAAAGATTATGAAAATGTTATAATCGTCGCCCATAGTGGAGTATCAAAAGCTTTCTATGGTTATTTCAATGGAATTAATGATGGAAAATTTCTTAACTTAGGATTAAATAACTGTGAAGTTAAAGAGTATATTTTATAAAATAAATTATAGATTATTATGTTAGTTTTACATTTTAAGTACTGATATAATTAGTTAAAAGGAGATTAATGATGAAGAATAAAAAAATCATATTAATACTTTCAATCTTATTCTATATGTTTTCTATTATAATAATTGGAGCCTATTTATTATTTGATTTAACAAAGACAATAAGCATGACAGCAATTCTTAGATTACTATTATTAATTATAAGTTGTATATTTTTATATTTTGGTGGTTTTTATTTATCTAAATATAGAAATGATAATAAACCAATGAAAGTAAATTTATGGATATTCTTTATTCTATATTTACTTCTATTCTTTACTTTAACATTATTTGATGAATATTTTGGAAGAACAGGCTTTTTTAATATTTCTTGGTCAAGTGAAACTTTAAATAGTTATTTAAAAGATAGATTTAATATTATCCCTTTTGCAACCATTACAAGTTATATAAACGCTTTTGATAGTTTATATGATACTAGCACTATTATGTATAATCTCTTAGGAAATATTGTCGCTTGTATACCTATGGCTTTCTTTTTACCATTACTCTTTAAAAAACAGAATAAGTTTAAAGTGTTTTTAATAACTATTATTTTATTTGTTTTAGGAATTGAACTACTTCAATTTATAACATTATCAGGTAGTTGTGATATTGATGATTTAATTTTAAATGTTTCTTTTGCACTCATCATCTATAAAATATTAAAGATACCTTCAGTAAATAAATTGTTAAGAAATATTTTCTTATTAGAGAATAATAAAATAAAAAGAAGTTCTATTGTTAAAATAGTAATTGCCTTTTTAATAGTTGTAGTTTTAGGAGTAGGATTAGTTTTTTATAGAAGAACACTATATGATAAAAACTTAGAAGAATATGATAATTATTATAATTATAGATTAGAAATAGTAGATGAATCCCTAGATTGTGATGGAGAAAAAGAATTGTTTTTTGAAGATGGATATTATGAATACTATTTTAATTGTAAAAAGAGTGATAATGTTTATGCAGTTATTAATGATAATGAAAAGTATTTAGTGAAAGATTTATTAAATGGTAATAATACAGATTACTATATTACGATTGATAAGATGAAAGATGCTGGTTTAGAATATACAAGAGTAAATAAATATGAAGATATTAATATTAGTGGTACTGGAGAAATTTATGCAGATATTAAAATTGATGATGAAAAAATAGTAGATATAGTAGAAGTAGAAGCTTATTCAGATTATGATATAAATAATCCTACTAGTTCTAAATATAGATTGAAGTTCTTTGTTATACCTAAAGAAGTTGGTGAGGTGGAAGCTAGCATTAGAATTTTAAATGCTGAAGATGATACACTCAATTTAGAGAAAAAATATAAAGTAAATGTTGATAAAAATTTAAATGTAATAATTGAGGAATTAAGTTAGGAGTGGAAGTTATGTCATTTATAAAAGCGAAAGAACATTTAGAAAAATATGAATTAGATAGTAAGATAAAAGAGTTTGATACATCCTCTGCAACGGTGAAGGAAGCAGCGATTGCTCTAAACTGTAAAGAAGCTGAAATTGCTAAAACTTTATCATTTTTAGTAAGTGATAAGCCTATATTAATAGTATCAGCAGGTAATAGAAAGATAGATAATGCTAAATATAAAAGTAAATTCAATGAGAAAGCTAAAATGCTTAAATCTGATGATGTAGAAACTTTTATTGGTCATAAGGTAGGAGGAGTTTGTCCATTTGGTATAAATGATGATGTTGATGTTTATTTAGATATATCTCTAAAGGACTTTGATACAGTTTATCCTGCTTGTGGTAGTAGTAATAGTGCAGTTAAACTTACTATTAAAGAGTTAGAAGATGCATCTAATTATAAAGAGTGGATAGATGTATGTAAAATAATAGAAGAAGGTTAAAGTTTATGAGAAATATTTTATTACTATCTTTTTTACTTTTATTAGTAGTTATTTCTTGTAGTGTTATAACTGTTAATGCTAAAGAAATATCTTATGATAATCCTATAACTATTTTAAGAGCAGGGGGAGGAGGAAGTAGTGGATCTCATTCAAGTTCCGGTGGTTCTAGTAGTGGTAGTCACTATGGAAGTAGGGGTTATAGTAATCCTATTTCTAATATTATTTCTGCTATATTATTTTCACTTATCTTTTTTGCCTCTGCAATTATATTGTATTTTAAAGTGTTAAGAGCATCTTTTAATAGTAAAAGATATTTAAGACTATTAGATAATAAAGATATTACTTGGAAGTATAAAAATATTGAAAAAAGAGTAATAGAAACATTTTATATCGTACAAGAATCTTGGACTAATAATGATATGGTAAAAGCGAAAGACTATATGGATAAAAATATATATGAGAACTTTAAATCTAAATTAGAATGGATGGATATTAATAATAGAAGGAATGTCTTAAAGAAGATAAGATTAGTAAATTTAAAACCAGTATCTGTATATGATGATAAAGACGATAAAAAAGACTTAATTTGGTTTTATATAAAAGGTAAAATGATAGACTATATTATAAATACTGAAACAAGGGATATAATCAGTGGTACTACAAAAAATAAATCTTTTGTAGAGTTTTGGAAGTTTATAAAAAATGATGATAATAAATGGGTACTAAGTGAAATATTACAGGAAGATGAAAGTAAAAAGATTGGTCTATAAAATAAAAGATAGTAGCGTTTTTAACTACTATTTTTTAGTCTCCAAGCATTTCAAAGATTTCACTTATAAATGATTCTCTTTTTTGTTTTCTAGGTTTCTCTTCATAATGTTTTGATTCTTTGTGAGAACTTTCTTTAACTTCTTTATTTATATAAGCATCTTCTTTTTCTATAATTTTTTCAAGTTCTCCACGGTCTAACCAGATACCACGACACTCTGGACAATAATCTATTTCTATACCTTTCTTTTCACTCATTAGTAGAGTAACATCTTTACAAACTGGACATTTCATAAACATCTTCCTTTCTTTTTCTTTATTATAACTTATGACAAATATATAGTAAATAAAAATATTATGTTATATAATTAAATGGTAAAGGTAGTGATAAGATGTTTAAAGTAGAAGAAAATAGAACTATATATTTAGATGATAAAGGCAATATTTTAGGAGAAGTAGACTATCCTTATATTTCTTCTAATGTTGTAGATGTTAATCATACTTATGTTGATATAAGTTTAAGAGGTAGGGGCATTGCAAATCTTCTTTTAACTCATGCCTTTAATTATTTTAAAGAAAATAATATTAAAGTAAAATGTAGTTGTTCTTATGCAATTAAGTGGATTAATAATCATAAAGAATATTCTGATCTAGTTATTGATTTAGTTAATATTTCATAATTAGCCCATAGTTTTCCCATATTCTTCCTTTATACTTAAATTATGAAAGGAGGAGATTATATCGTAAATATAAAAGTTATAGGTGCTAATTGTAGTAATGGTATGAAAATATTAAAAAACTTATCTAAAGTAGAACGTGAACTTGATATGGAATTTAATATTGAAAAGATAGATTCTACTTATAAGAAGAAGTATAACATAAATGTCATTCCCGCTCTTATGATAGAAGATAAGGTAGTCTCTACTGGTAACGTTTTAACTGATAGAGAAATAAAAAATTACGTTAAAGAGCTTGTATAAATGAAAAAGGATTCTGTTTTTATAGAGTCCTTTTACTTATAAAATTTATCTATTAGCGGAACGTTTAGCATAACTAGTATTGTTTTCTATTACTTCAGGTGCAGTAGCTTTAGCAAGTTCTTGTTCATATAAAACGCCCATAGTTTCGCTAGTAATACCTTGTTCTTTGATATAATCAGGATCAGATAATTTTTTCATAAAACCTATTATTCCATTTCTTTTATTTTTTAAATCCTCATCTTCTGCTTGTGTTATCGACATAACATTAGAAGTGTATAAACTCCAAGCAAAACTAAAGGCATCTTGCATTCTTAATACTCCACTATCCAAAGCTTCCTTAAAGTATTGTTGGTATTCGTCCCAATCTCTAAAAAACTGTTTGTTCATAATTAACTTTCTATTGATAGCAAAAAGATTTTGTTTTATCAACATATCATTGTTATTATTTTCTTTATTATTCATAATATATAATTCCTCCTTTACAAAGTGTACATATTATATCATACTTTTTTATTTTTGTCTAGCTTTTGTTACATATGAAAAGAACTCTGATTAGAGTCCTTTTACTTATTAAGTATAGCATCAATAGGTTTTATCTTAGTAATCTTACTTAAAGATATAACAGTAATAATTATAGAGATAATAATAGTATAGATAAACATTAGAATTGGTACTAGTGGATGAGTAACAATACCATTAAAGATAAATCCTCTATTACCAAAGATAGAATTATTTAAAATACTGATAATAATAAACCAAAGAATAATAGAAACTATATAAGAAATAATACCTACAGCTAAACTCTCATATAAGAATATTCTAATAATATCACCTTTATTAGTACCTAAAGCTCTTAGTATACCTATTTGTTTTTTAGAGTAATTTATAGATACATAGATAAAGTTAGA
>CALVTA010000077.1 GCA_944359735.1 uncultured Bacilli bacterium
TTACCTAGATTAAAAGAAGAAAATGAATTTTTAAAAGAAGTAGATTCAATTGTATTATGTTCTGCTGTAGATGATTTCTATAGCAGTCTTACGGTTTCTTAAATTAACCAATCTATGATTATCAAAATCCTCTTTTACTTTAGAATTTAATTTAGATCCTTCTACATATGGTAGGGAATAGAAGTCTTTAATATTATCATCATTAGAAGCGATATATAAAATATCTAATTTATCAGCATCTCTAATCACTTTACAAAATAGTTCTTCTTTACTCGTTAATTCAAAATCTAAATTTATTTTATTATGATATTTAACAGCTTTATAGATAACTTCATCATACTTATTATCATCTATAAATTGTCTAATAATATTATCTTTAAAAAGTATCTCTACTCCTAAATCAGCATGATCAATAGTTTTGCTATCAACAATAGATTTATATCTTTCCATTTGAAGAAACCTACCAATATCATGTAAATAACCAATAAGTATTAGTAAATTAGTATCTTCTAAAGAAAGATTAAGTTTTTCTGCAATTTCCTTACAATTATTCTTTACCCTTAATGTATGTTCATACTTTCTTTTAATAGTTATATTATTAAAATCAAACTTACTAACATAATCTTTGAAAGTCTTATCTATATTTTCTAAATCTATCATAATTTCTCCTAAAATATAAGAGTTTTTAATATTCTTTGAGTGTTTCTAAAATTATACTTTGCTACATCTTTTAACTTTTCTTCTCTATACTTATTAACAAGTTCTTCGCCAACTTTATCAACTTCTGGTCCAGCTCCTTTAGGAAGAGGTAATCCTACTTCATCACATAACTTATCAAACTCTTTTAAAAATATATATCTACTAATAATAGAAGCTGCACCAACAGCTAAGTTCTTATCTTCAGCTTTTTGAATGAATGTTATTCCTTTTTGGATATTAGGAACATCTTTAATATAATCATAATATCTAGCTTCTCTTGCAAATTCATCAACAATTATATAATCAACACTAGGTTTTAATTCTGTCATTATCTGATAAAGTACTTTATTATGCATAATTGCTTTAATCTTGTTCATATTAATATCTTTACTATATTTTTCATTATATTCCTTATTAGTTAAAATAATAGATCGATAAGGGATTTTTTTTATTAATTTGGGTGTCACTTTTAAAATAAATTCATCTGTTACTTTCTTAGAATCTCTAATGCCTAAATCTTCTAAAAATTTAATATTATCTTTACTTACATAAGTGGCTGTTACAACAATAGGACCAAAGTAATCTCCGGTTCCTACTTCATCACTTCCAACAGAACTACAGTTATAATATTTTAAATCTTTTTCCTTCTCCTTGTCTTTTTCTTCTTTTGTATTAGATAAAAAAGTGCCCCACATCGCTGCATCTACATCAGCACTAGTACCTTGAAACATAACCTTACCAGACTCATACATTGTAATAACTGTATCTTCATCTTTTGCCTGAAAAACAACATAAGGAATCTTTTTATCACGTATTTTGTCCTTATAATATTCAATCATTTTCTCTTTTATTTCATCATTTATTTTAATAACAACATTCATAATTTTTCGCTCCTTTTAAATTATTATAGCATAAACTTAAATTTTAGTTTATAATAAATATAAGGAGGATTAGTTATGAGTCTAAATATATTTAGCGTTGTTATTATTTTATTAATTTTATTATGTGGAGTACTAGGAAGTAAAAGAGGAATACTTAAAGAACTTGTTATAATTATAGGAACTATTGTTGTTTTTGCTCTATCATTTTTCTTAAAAGATTTTATTGCAGGTTTCTTTTGTCAGTATTTGCCATTCTTCAACTTTAGAATACCTTTAGGTAATCTAATTAGTTTAAATATTATATTTTATCAATTAATAGCATTTTTAATATTAGTTATAATATTTAGATTGGTTTTACAGATATTAATAGATGTTACAGGAATTTTCAGTAAAATTATTAATGCCACAATAATACTGGCTTTACCAAACAAACTTTTAGGTTTTGTTGTAGGACTTATAGAAGGCTATATTCTAATGTTTATTATTCTTAATGTAATTGCCATTCCTATGAG
Source organism: uncultured Bacilli bacterium (assembly GCA_944359735.1). GTDB lineage: Bacteria > Bacillota_I > Bacilli_A > RF39 > UBA660 > Onthousia. The sequence continues at coordinate 2,093 of CALVTA010000077.1, forward strand.
TGGTAGTAATCTATTTATGGAATCTAAAGTGAGACAATATATTGTGAATGATACTCCAGTATTAAAAGATTGCATAGGTGGACTTAACTATGCGATTAATGATGTTTTAAATTTATCCAGTAAGGATGATCGTAACACTAATGATTTAAAAGTAATAGATATTATGCTAAAATATAATGTAGTTACAACAGATTTTATGGATAAAGTTAAAGAAACTGGCAAACTTGATGAGATTAATGGACTTGACAGTGTAATTGATAAATATAGGGAGGAATAAAGATGAATTATTTAGAAAATAATGATGAATTTGAAAAATTAATTAAAGAAGGAGATGTATTGGTGGATTTCTATGCTACCTGGTGTGGACCATGTAAAATGTTATCTCCAGTATTAGAAGAAATTGCTGAAAAATTTCCAAGAATAAAAGTTGTCAAGATAGATATAGATAAATTTGATGATTTAACCAGAAGTCATGGAATTATGAGTGTTCCTACTATAGAAGTTTATAGAAATGGAACTTTAATAAAAAAAGAAGTAGGTTACCATAGTTTGGATGAAATCGTATCATGGTTGCCAAGAGATTAGTAAAAACTAGTCTTTTTTCTTTAATATAAATAAGAAAATTTGCCGCAGCAACTAATAAGTTACATAAATTAACTAAAAATTGGTAGGCTGCAACTTATGATTTTGATAAATTTAATACGAGGTGAGATAAATGAATTTTGCTACTAATTTGCAAAAACTAAGAAAAAAAGAAAATATGAGTCAGGAATCTTTAGCAGAGAAACTTGATGTAACAAGACAATCTGTCTCTAAATGGGAAAGTGGAGCTACTTATCCTGAAATGGATAAACTAATTGCTATTTGTAAGATATTTAATGTAGACATGGACACTCTAGTGAATGGAGATGTTAGTGCAGAAAAAGAAAAGAAAGATAAAGAAGCATCCATTAATCCAAAAGATTTGTTAGATAAATTTAATACATTTATGAAAAAGATAGTATGTTGCTTTGAAAGCATGAGTTTTAACGAAATATTAGGTTTTATTGCTACAGTTTTTCTATTAATAATTATAATATGCATAGGTAGAATCCCCATAGCACTTATTGAAAACCTAATAGGAAATGGACTTTTATATGACATTACTTATGTTGGTCCTACCTTAAACACATTATTTTGTTTAATACTAGATATTTTGTATGCAGTTTTTGCTATAGTTGTTTTTATTTATGTATTAAAGATTAAGTATTTAGATAGAATTAAAATAAAAGAAAAAGACAATATTGAAGTAGTTGTTAAAGAAAAAGAAAAAAAAGTAGAAGAAGAGATTAAAGAAGTAATCATAAAAAACGATGATAATAATTCTTTTACTAAGTTACTAGCTAAAATAATTATTTACATTGTTAAGTTTTTTATTATCTGTTTTCTATTTGCACCATTCCTATGCCTAATATTTCTTGGTATAACCTTAGGATTTTTAGTTTTACTTGTTTTCAATGGACTACCTTTATTAGGAATACTTTTATGGGTAATATCAGCTTTATTAATATGTATTATTCTTTTTGAAGTACCATTAAACTTTGTTATTAATCATAAAAATTCTTATAGAAGAGTAATGATTACTTTGCTTATATCTTTTGTCATTTTTGTATTAGGAGCAATTTTCTTTGCTTTTGAATTTTTCTCTATTACATACATAGATGAAATTCCAAACGATGCCAAAGAAAAAGAAATTACAGAAACATTTAATATGACTAGTGGCTTTAACACTGTAGATTTCGCTTATGATACTGAGTATATTGCAGACGAAAGTTTAACAGATAAAGTTGAAGTGACAGTAACATATTATGATTATTTAGTAGAAAATGATGTAGAAATAGACATTCATGGTAATAACTTAGTTATATATTATGATGGACCTAAAAAATTCAGTTTTAAAGATATATTAGATGAAGTAAGCAAAGACATCAAAGAAGGGAAAATATATAATTATGATGAATTAAACTATTATAAAGTTACTATTAGAACTAGTAGCAAAAATATTAACACAATCAATCAAAATAATTTAAATTACTACAAATAAACTGATTTCTAATTAATTTTAGAAATCAGTTTTTCTTTTTTATAATTAATTGATACAATCTTACCAAGAATATCTAAAGTATCTTTAGTAGTTTCTATTATATAAGTACAATTATCATTATATTTCTTGTTTATAATAATACTGTTTTTCAATATATAGTTAACTGTTTTTTCTTTAGAATAATCAAAAGTAATAGAAGCATTATAACCACTAATTAAATCTATCTTAGTAGCTATATTAATGACATCCTTAGCGGCTTTAGTATAGGCCCTAATAAGACCCCCAGTTCCTAATTTAATACCACCAAAATATCTAATAACTACGAGCAAAACATTTAGCAAATTTTCACTTTCAATAACAGTTAGAATAGGTAATCCCGCAGTTTTATTGGGTTCACCATCATCGCTAAAACCTTTATCTTTAAGTAATTTAAAAGAATAACAATAATGAGTAGCATTTTTGTATTCATTTTTCAAAAAATTCAACTCACTTTTAACATCATCTTTACATTCTATAGGTATAATAATTCCGATGAATTTAGAATTTTTAATATTTATTTCAATTTTTTCTTTTTTTAGGATACTTTTCATAATTACATCACAATATAATTATACATCTTTTTACTTTACATAGATAGTTTTAAATACAAATAAGCAACTTGCATTACCCCTATATTTTGATTTATAATAAAAACATAAGAATAGGAAGTTCAAAACAAGTATGATTCCTATTAAAAAGTTTATAATAGTTAATAGGAGATAATAAAAAATGAAAAAGAAGGAAAGAATATTGATAATAGGACTAATAATATTATTAATAATAGCAATAGTAGGAGTAAGTTATGCAGCATTTAACTATAGTAAAACAGGAACAAAAATAAATAGTATTACAACAGGAAAAGTA
>CALVTA010000078.1 GCA_944359735.1 uncultured Bacilli bacterium
AAGCTACTAAATACAAATGATATCGCAAAATTATTAGAAAAAAACACATGATTTAAAATTTCATGCGTTTATCCTGGTTGTATAGAAGTATTTCTTGCTTTTTAATCTGAAAGAGAGTAGTATAGTTATTTAGTCGGAGGAATAATGAAAGAAACTAATAAACAAGTACTATTATCTATAGGACTTACTGTGAAAGAAATAGCCACACTAAATAAATTCGATTTAAATATAGAAGAATTAGTAGTTCTGCTTGCTTCTCTTCATATTAAGGATATAAAAAAATATCTCAATAATAATAGATATTTACTGACTGAGAATATTTTTTCTCTTGCCCAAAATATCTCTGATGTATTTAATGTAAAAAAAGATTTCAATGAGACAGAAAAAATATTATCTGAAAACAAATATGCTATAATTGATAAAAAGGTGATAAATAATGATATATTTTGATAATGCTGCTACAACTAAAGTAGATCATGAAGTATTAGATACATTTGTAAAAGTATCTAAAGATTATTTAGGTAATCCCAATTCTATTCATAAATTAGGTTTTGAAAGTAAAAAACTGATAACTGCTGCTACTAAACAAGTTGCAGACATTCTTAATGTTAAAGAAAGTGAAATAATATTTACGAGTAGTAGTAGCGAATCTAATAATTTAGCTATTAAAGGTATTCTTAATGCTTATCCTAAAAGGAAAAGAATAGTTTTAACAACAATATTAGAGCACCCTTCTATTACAAATACTTTAAATAATTTGAAAGATGTAGAAGTTATTAATTTAAAATTAGATAGTAATTATCATATAGATCTTATTGATTTGAAAGAAAAGTTAAAATTAGACCCAATACTTGTATCTATCCACCATGTTAATAGTGAATTAGGAATAATACAAGATATAGATCTTATTGGAAAAATTATTAAAAGTATGAGTAAAGCCATCTTTCATGTAGATGGAACTCAGAGTTTAACTAAAATAAATGTAGATTTAACCAATGTAGATTTATTTTCAGCATCCTCTCATAAGTTTAATGGACTTAAAGGAATTGCAATTTTAATAAAAAAAGAAAAAATTAATCTTTCTCCTTTAATTGCTGGAGGTGCAAGTCAAACTATCTATAGAGCTGGAACTCCATCACCTGCTTTAATTTCATCTTTCGCAAAAGCTCTAAGATTATCTATCGAAAAAAAGGAGGAAGGATACCAAAAAGTAAAAGAGATAAATAAATATCTAAGAAATGAATTAGAAAAAATTTATAATATCACTATAAATTCTAAAATAGATTCATCCCCTTATATTTTAAATTTTAGTATTAAAGGTATAAAACCAGAGACTATGATACATAAATTAGAAGCAAAAGATGTTTATTTATCTACAAAAACAGCATGTTCATCAAAAGAGAATTATTCTAAAAGTATTTATCAGTTAACTAATGATAAAGAAATAAGTAAAACATCACTAAGGATCTCTTTATCTAAAGATAATACTATGGAAGAAGCAAAAGAGTTTATAAAAATATTAAAATTTAATTTATAAAAGAAAATATCATCCATAAAGTACAGAAGAAATGGTAATATTATTTTTAAAAACATGGAAAGTTACAAAAATTATAATAAAGAGGAGTAAATTATATGGAGAAAGTAATTTTAATTAAATATGGGGAATTAACTACTAAAAAAGGTAATCGTAATTTTTTTATTAAAACTTTAACAAAAAATATTGAAAATAAATTAAAAAACTTTAATGTTGAAATTGAAAAGGATTTATCTAGAATGTATATTCATTATAATGAGTTAGATGAAAAGACTATTATTGATAAAATCCATCAAATATTTGGTATACATTCTTATCATATTGCCTATGTTACTAATAGTGATATGGATTCTATCAAAGATGAATTAATTAAAACAATAAAACTTGAAAACTTTAAAACTTTTAAAGTTGAAACTAAAAGAAGTGATAAATCTTTTCCTAAAACAAGTATGGAATTATCAAGAATATTTGGAGGTATAGTTTTAAAAAATAAGGATAATATTAAAGTAGATGTTAATAATCCAGAAGTTATTATTCATGTTGAAATAAGAGAGAAGAACACTTATATTTATTATAATGCGTTTAATGGACTTGGAGGATATCCAAGTGGTATTCAAGGAAAAGGATTATTAATGTTAAGTGGCGGGATTGATTCTCCAGTTGCAGGTTTTCTTGCTATGAAACGAGGCATTAAAATAGAAGCAGTATATTTTGAAGCAATACCACACACTAGTTTAGAAGCAAGAGAAAAAGTAATAACTTTAGTAAATAAATTAAAAGTATATACAAATGATATCAAACTACATATTGTACCATTTACAAAAATACAAGAAGAAATTTATAAAAATGTTTCTCCTAATTATGTTATTACCATTATGCGTAGAATGATGTATCGTATTATGGAAAATTTATGTAAAAAAGAAAAAGCTAAAGTGATTATTAATGGAGAATCTATTGGTCAAGTAGCAAGTCAAACTCTAAATAGTATGTATGTTATAAATAATGTAACAAGTATACCAGTAATTAGACCAGTAGCATGTCTAGACAAATTAGAAATAATAGATATTGCTAAAAAAATAAACACATATGAAACAAGTATTCTTCCTTATGAAGATTGCTGTACAGTCTTTGTACCAAAACATCCTATAATTAATCCTACTTTAGAGGGAACCTTAAAAGAAGAAGAAAAATTTGATTATGAAAAAATTTTAAATGAGACAATAGACAACACTTTTATTTATAAAGAAGAAAACAATTTTGAAAATATTCTTTAGGTAAAAATTACCAATGAAAAAAATGTATGAAATTTGAAAAATTTCACATTCTACTAGTGTAGGAGGTGAAACAAATGAACAACAAAATGAACACTGGTTCTATGAAAATGAGAGTTCCTGGTGCTAAACAAGCTATTGACAAAATGAAATATGAAATAGCTAATGAATTTGGTGTTAATTTAGGACCAGATGCTACTAGTCGTGCTAATGGTTCAGTTGGTGGTGAAATCACTAGACGTTTAGTACAAAATGGATTAAATCAAGTTAGCGGAAGTTATACTAATAAATAAGTAAAATAACTTAAGTGATAGGCTTTTTAGAGCCTATCTTTTTTAAATTTAATATAAAAAATACTAGCCTACTCCAATATTATTTGCTATACTATATCTAAGGATAAGGTGTTGATTAAAGTGAGACAGTTCAATAAAAGAAAAAAGATAAAAATTAATGGTGAAATAAAAAAAGATTATAACTTTAAAGAAATATCATTAACAAAAATGGCCAAAAGGCAGCTATTAGTAACATTATTATCAATACTTGGAGTAACAGCAATATCTTTAGGAAGTGCTTACGCTGTTTTTACTTCAATATCAAAATCAGCGGATTATAATGTTATTAAAGTAGGAACATTAAATATAGACTTTGGCGAAGGTAGTAGTAATACTATAAAATTAAGTGGACAGTATCCAATGAGTGATGAAGAAGGGGTAAAATTAACACCATATACTTTCACAATAGAAAACACAGGAACACTACCAGCTAATTATGAAATATTTATTCAAGATGATACTGATATGATAGAACAAGATAACTGTGCTAATAATCAATTAAATAAAGATTACATTAGATATAAATTAGACTCTGGCAATCCAACTAATTTATCAAGTATAGCAGGAAATAATTATAAGATAGCAATTGGATCTTTAGAACCAAAAGAGAAAGTTACATATAAACTTTACATTTGGATAAGAGAAGGAGTAGGAAATGATGTTTTAAATAAACATTATCATGGTAAGATCATTGTAAATGGTACTAATGGAGCAGAAATTGCTACAAATACTTTATTAGCCAAAGCAAACTCTGAAGATTTAGATTATGCTGCAGCAACAAGTGAGCAACAAAAAGAGATGTGGAAACACACTCATCCAGAAACAGAACAAACAGAAGCCTTAACAGATTATAGATACATAGGAAAAGATCCAAATAACTATGTAACATTTAATAATGAAACATGGAGAATAATAGGAATATTTACAGTGGATGATGGAGCAGGTAACAAAGAAGAAAGATTAAAAATAGTAAGGGATGAACCTATTGAAATGCGTCCTTGGAATAATAGTGTTAATAATTGGCCAGATGCTAGTTTAAATTATTTATTAAATCCTGGACATGAAAGCGAAGCAGTAGGAGGAAGTTTGTATTGGAATAGTGGTAGTGGTAGTTGTTATACTGCTAGCGGTACAAATGCTTGTGATTTTACAGAAATAGGATTAAAAGAGGATGCAAGAAATCTGATAGGAGATACGCTATGGTATTTAGGGGGAACAGCAGATTATACAAGTGCAAGTAATGGTTTTACTGATTTATGGTATTCATATGAAAGAGGAACAAACGTATATAATGGAAATGCTACTTCATGGATAGGGAAGGTAGGTTTAGTGTATCCAAGTGATGTTGGGTATGCAACAAGTGGAGGAAGTACAACAGATAGACATGCCTGTTTAAATAAAGAATTAAGTGGTTGGGCGGATAACGGCTATAGTGATTGTATAAATAATGACTGGCTATTATTAAAAAATGCCCAATGGACAATAACACCTTATCTAAGTAATTCTACTGATGTCTTCTATTTTGTTTCTCCAGGTCGTATAGTCACCAGCAATGTTAATTTTGGTTATATTAGTATCTATCCAGTAGCTTTTCTAAAATCTAATGTTGTGATAGTAAGTGGTGATGGAAGTGCTTCTAATCCATATATTTTAGAAATTTAAAGAAATTCATTATTTCATTTGGTAAAACTGATAATTTATCAGTTTTTCTTTTTTATATATAAGGAAATTGCGTTTAAAACAGACAAAACAAAAGTGATACTAGTATAATTTAGTATCACGACAA
>CALVTA010000079.1 GCA_944359735.1 uncultured Bacilli bacterium
ATTGTTACTAATCTTTTTAGACCAGCAAAAAAAGAATGCTGAAAATTTACTCAGCACCCTTTAATGTCGAAGAACCGTGAAAACAATATTATCTTTAATACAACTCATTATTCTGCTTTGTTTTAAACAATCAATCTGTCTTTGATCAACTTCTTCAAAAATTGATTGGAATTTTTCAGAATATTGTAAAATAAGTTTATTTTTATTAATGTCTTTAAAGTTTATTGCTAACTTGGCTAGATCTTTAAAATTAATGTTTGTCTTAGTGTAATATCCATATAAATCTAATGGCTTTCTAAAATTATCTTTGCTTAACATAATTATTTCCATGATAACAGTTCTGATAAATTCCTTATATTTATTAACATATTGATTATAAATAGCTGGTATATTTTCTTTTTCGTTGGCAAGTCTATATTTTAAACTTTTATCATCCTTTAAAATTTGTAATAGGAAACGTGTATCAAATCCATAATGAAGACAAAAGTTGATAAAAGTTCTGTTGGAAGTGTTAGATAGTATTTCTAATATTGATTCAGAATCTAAATTTAAAATATTATTATTTTCTTCTGGACTTTTTTCTTTATCTGTATGCTTAGAAATTCTTGCACTTATATATTCTCTATTTAATTTCATATATTGTGTAAATAGAGGATGTTTTGCACTTTCTAATATTTTTAAATACTTACTTAATTCCTTTAGACTGCAAGCAAATTCTTTTTCTACTTTATAGCCAACATAGCATTTTTTTGCTATAAACATTTGTATAGCTTTTTTAGCAATTATTAGTCCCCTATCATGTTCAGGAATTGTTTGTTGTTTAAATAAATCTATTTTATCTAATATTCTCTCATCATAATTATCACTTTCAAGGTAATTAATAACTATTCTTTCTATAGCTTCTGTGGTAACGTTATATCTATCTTTTATTTGCTCTAATGATTGATCATTAATCAAATCTGTTATAATAGAGTTACTATTAGATATTGCATTAGTATAAGTGATACGCTCTACATTCTTATAAAATGGTTCAATCTTCTTTTTAAAGAAAAAGAAAGGATAAATCTTACTAAAATGCCATTTTAATATTAATAATTGTTCTATTGTATTGGCATTATTCATTATTTGCATAAAATTACTATAGATATATTCTTTAGGTAATAAATCATTAAATCTCTCATAAAGTTCATTTATATTATCCATAATTGAAATCCCCCGTGATAAGGCATATTATATCAAAAAAAATATTAAATAGCAATGACTATTTAATATTTAATATTAATAAATCTATAATTATATTGTTTTCATAGACCCCACTTTTTATTTTGAAATCAATATCTGCTAAATTCCTAATTAATTTTCTTATCTCCTTTAAACTATAATATCTAATTAGTTCTAATGTTTTCTTAATTCTAAAAGGATGAACTTCTAAAATAGAGGCAATATCATTGTTGGATATACCTTTTTTATTTAGAATTTTTACTTGATATAATAACCTATACTGACTTTCTAAAAGTCCTAACAAAGCATAAATTTCAATATCATAATTAAGCATTTCTTGATAAGTAGTTAAAGCTTCTCTCTTATCTTTTAAAGCTATAAATCTAATGAGGTCAAAAGTAAGATTATCTTGTCTATTTAGAGGTTTAACTAGAAGATTAATAGCTTCTTTATAAGTGATGTTTTTATCATCAATGTAAGCAAGTTTTAATTTCTCGCACTCATTTATTAATCTTTCTAAATTATCACTGTAATAGCTTTCTATTAGACTAATTACTTGATATTCTACTTTGTAATCTTTAAATATTTCTTTAATTATATCTTTAGTTTTAATATTAGTATCAATATTAATAGAGGTCAATTTACTAATAAACTCTTTAATAGCCTTTTTTCTTGTATCAAGTTTATTTGTGGTAAAGATTAATAAAACATTTTCATTGGGATTATCTAAATATTTATTTAAATAATTTAGACTATCATCATTTAAGTTATTATTAGAAAGATTTTTACCAATTATTACTTTAGTAGGAGTTAGAAAAGAGATAGTATCAGCATCTTCTAGTAAAGATGTAATACTATCTTCTTCTAAATCATAATTGTTAATCAAAGCTTCATTGTAGTTATTTTCATTAATTAGTTCATTTATTTTTTTATCTATTAGACTAATAGAGCTGCTATTTATTAAATAACTATTCATTTAGTAATTCCTCTAGTTGTTTTTTTATTTCTAATAGATGAGTTTTATCTTTAATTCCACCTTGAGCAAAGGTAGGACTTCCTCCACCATTGCCATTAAAAGCAGTTGTTATACTTTTAATGATAAAACCAGCATTGATATCTTTGATAGAATTACGACATATAAAGTTAACACTATTATCTTCTTTGATATTAGCTAGTAAAACTAATACTTCCGTAAATTTATTGCATAGATTGTCTGCTATAGATTTTACTAGAAACATCTCTATATTATTAAGTTCTAAATATAATAGCTTTTTACCATTGATTTCTTTAACTCTAGATAAATAAGTATCTAAATTTGATAAAGTAAGTTTTTCAATTTCATTATTATAAGCTTTTTCTAATGATTTAACTTCACTTTGAATATAGCTAAGTTCATTTTGATTAAAGACAATATCTTGATAAGATTTAGGAGCAGAATTATCTATTTCAACATCAAAGTGAAGACTAATATTTTGTCTGCTAGCAAGAGCAAGTATTTCTTTAGCTTTTATTAGTAATTTGACCATTTCATCATTATAGGGTTTAATTATTTCAAATAAAGTATTTTCTATTCTTTTCCCTGTAACAGCCTCTATTCTATAAGTATTACTTCCTTTAGATTCAAAATTAAAAATAGCAAAACCATTTATATCTTTAGTGTTAGAGACATGAGTACCTCCACATAATTCAATAGATTTATCTATTTTAACTACCCTAACCATATCTCCATATTTTTCTCCAAATAAAGCCATAGCTCCTAATTCTTTAGCTTTATCTAAAGGCATTGTTTCAGTTGAAGTGATAATGTTTTTCTTGATAATATTATTAACGAATTCTTCTGTTTTAATTATTTCATCATCACTTATTTTAGATGGGCATGTAAAATCAAAGCGAAGTTTTTCTTCATCAACATAACTACCAGCTTGTCTAATATTTTTATCAACAACAACTTGTAAAGCATATTGTAAGATGTGAACACTTGAATGATTAGCTTCTATTTCTCTTCTTCTTTGCTTATCAATAATCACTTCCACTTCATCATTGACACGAATTACACCATCTAATAATTTAACTTTATGAATATGTTGTCCATTTGGGCCCTTGAAAACATCTATAACTCTGGCTTTAAAGTTTTTACCAACTATCATTCCTGTATCAGATACTTGTCCACCAGACTCTGAATAGAAACAGGTTCTTTTTAAGATAATATAACCAGAATGATTTAAACTTTTTTCAAGACTATCTTTTGTAACAATAGCAAGGACACTACTCTTTAAACGATATAAACCATAGACAAAAAGTGATGGTTTGGTAAAGTCCATTAGAACCTTTTTTTGACTAGCCATAGACGTTTTACTACGAGCATTTTTCTTAGCAAGATTCTTTTGTTTTTCCATATAATCAAGAAATTCTTGTTTATTAACTTTATAACCATTCTCATTAGCGATTTCTTCTGTTAATTCAAGTGGGAAACCAAAAGTATCATATAATTTAAAAGCATCATAACCACTAATGATCTTATCATTATCATCTTTCATTATTTCTTTAAGACGTCTTTCTCCGTCTTCTAAGGTATTTAAAAATAGTTTCTCTTCATCTAGAATATAGACTGCTACTTCCCCAGAATTTTCTTTTAATGTTGGATAAGCTTCCCCCATTACTTGAACAATAGTAGGAACTAATTTATATAAAAATGGTTCTTTAAATCCCAATTTTCTGCCAAAACGAATGCTTCTTCTAACCAACCTTCTTAAAACATAGTCACGACCAGTATTACCAAAACTTGCTCCATCTGTAAGAGCAAAAGTAACTGCTCTCATATGATCTGCGATTACTTTAAAAGCAGTTTCTCCATTGTATAAAGTACCACTTAATTCTTCTATTTTTTCGATGATGGGTTTAAATAAATCTGTTTCAAAGTTAGAGTCCACTCCTTGAAAAATACAAGCCCATCTTTCGAGACCTGCTCCTGTATCGATATTTTTATGAGGAAGTTCTTGATATTTGTCGCGAGGAATACCCTCTTTAGAATTAAACTGACTAAATACATTATTCCAAATCTCTACATAACGATCTTGTTCTTCGTCGTTAATGAATTTTTCCCAAGCATCATGATTAGGATCTAATCTCTCACCTTGATCATAGAAAATTTCACTGTCAGGACCGCAAGGACCTTCTCCTATTTCCCAGAAATTACCTTCTAGTTTTATAACATGTTTTTTATCCATTCCCACTTCTATCCATTTATTATATGCATCTTCATCATTTGTATATATTGTTACATAAAGTTTATCTTTAGGGATAGCAAACCAATCTTTGCTAGTTAATAATTCAAAAGCAAATTCTATTGCTTCATCTTTAAAATAATCACCGATTGAAAAGTTTCCCATCATTTCAAAAAAGGTTTGATGTCTTTTAGTAACACCAACATTTTCTATATCATTAGTTCTAATACATTTTTGAATATTTACAATTCTTCGAGATTCTGGAGTAACGCTTCCATCAAAGTATTTTTTTAATGGTGTAACACCAGCATTAATCCAAAGAAGTGAATCATCATTAATAGGAATAAGTGGGGCAGATTTAACATATTTATGTCCATGTTCTTCAAAGTATTTAACCCACATCTTTCTAATTTCATTACTAGTCATATATCTCATATTACTTCTCTCCTTCTTGTTC
>CALVTA010000080.1 GCA_944359735.1 uncultured Bacilli bacterium
TTGTTACTAATCTTTTTAGACCAGCAAAAAAGAATGCTGAAAATTTACTCAGCACCCTTTAATGTCGAAGAACCATTTTTTCTACCCTATCACTCTAATTCATTCAAAATACTCATTCCAATTTCAGGTGGTGTTATTTCAAAATTCTCAGCAATAGTAGCACCTATATTAGCAAGAGTATCTTGTATTTCTAAACGTCTAGGATTCTTAAAATTACGACTATATAAAATTAAAGGAACATTCTCTCTTGTATGATCATTACCCTTAAAAGTTGGATCATTGCCGTGGTCTGCTGTTATTATTAACAAATCATCCATCTCAAGTTTATTTAAAAGTAACGGCATTTCCACATCCAATTCTTCTATTGCTTTAGCATAACCATCAACATCTCTTTGATGTCCATATAAACTATCAAAATCACACAAATTAACCATACATAAACCTGTAAAATTTTTATCCATAATATTAGTTAATTTATTAATAGCATCTATATTAGAAGATGCTTTTAAAGTTTTATTAATACTTGTTTCGCTAAAAATATCATTCATCTTCCCTATTGCTATAACATTATAATTATTATCATTTAAATCATCTAATATAGTCCTTTTAGAAGGTTTTACAGGATAGTCCTTTCTTCCAGCATTATTTAATTTAAATTTACCTTTACTACCAGTAAAAGGTCTTGCAATAACTCTTCCAACCAAGAACTCATCTTTAAGAGTTAATTTACGCACTTTTTCGCAATAACTATAAAGGACTTCCGGACTAATAACATCTTCATGAGCTGCTATTTGTAAATCAGAATCAGCAGATGTATAAACAATTAAAGAACCATAATCTAATTGTCTTTCACCCAATTCATTAATAATACTATTGTTGTTACTACATTTATTTCCAATTACCCTTCTCTCTGTTACTTTTTCTATTTGATCAATTAACTCAATCGGAAAACCATTTTCATTAAATGTTTTAAAAGGAATATTTGATATAATTCCCATCATCTCATAATGTCCCGCCAATGTATCTTTACCAGCATTATTAGGTCTAGCAATAGTATAATATGCATCAACATTAGTATTCTCATCCATATTTAAAGTATTTAAAAAACCTAATTTAGCAAGATTAGGAATAAACAAATCACATTTTTCTCTAATATGTCCTAATGTATTTACACCACTATCACCATAATTAACAGCATCTTGAGCTTCTCCTACTCCTAAAGAATCCAAAACCATTAAAAATATTCTTTTAAATTTCATTATAATTCTCCTTTTTAGCACGCGGATGATTATTAAGATAATCATTTTTTATTTTTTCATTAGTAACATGAGTGTATATACGAGTAGTAGAAATATCAGAATGACCCAAAAGCATTTGAATACTTCTAAGATCCGCTCCACCATTTAATAAATGTGTTGCAAAAGAATGTCTTAAACTATGAGGAGATATATCAGGATTAAGACCTTTTTCTTCCAAAATTTCTTTTAAATTCTTAAAAAAACCTTGTCTTGATATAGCTGTTCCTCTAGAATTTAAAAACAGAGCATCAGACTGTTTCTTTTTTAATAGCAGATGTCTCTTATCTAAATATTCCTTTAAATAGTATTCACAAACATCATTAATAGGAACGATTCTCTCTTTACTACCTTTACCTTTAATTCTAATAATATAATTATTAAAATCAACATCATAAACAGTTAAACTAACAAGCTCAGATACTCTTAGCCCTGAACCATACATTAATTCTAACATAGCTTTATTCCTATAGTCAAATGGAGTATTAAGTTCTATATCTAAAAGTTTATCTACTTCTTCTATACTTAAACTATGAGGAAGTGTCTTAGTAGTTTTAGGTCTATCTATAAATTCACTTGGATTATTATTCTCATTCTCTTCTTTTTCCAAATAGTTGTGAAAATTCTTAATAGTAGTAAGTTTATGAGCGACAGTTTTACTATCTTCATTACGGTCATAACAATATTTTAAATACTTAGTAATAATATCTCTAGTGATATCCTTAGTATCACTAATTTTTTTCTTATCTAAAAAACTAATATAGTCTTTCATCTCATAGCCATAGCTTTTAATACTATTATTAGAAAGTCCTTTTTCAAACTCACAATAATTAAGAAAATTTTCATTAGCGTTTACTAAATTCATAGCATCATCCTCATAATTATTATATAACTGTTTAGCATCTTTGTAAATTTTTCTAAATAATAATCTATAATAATTTTTTTATGTTAGTCATCCCTTGGTGTAATACTTCATTCCTTATTTTCCATAATTCATCTGGTAAAACAGTATGTTGATTAATTTTTGCGTAGGCAATACTATTATTATATAAAGTAAGTGCTTGTTGATTTATAATAGTACTTTCTAAATTAACATCTGTAAAATCAGTAGAATAATCAAATAATGCCCCATTAATAGAATCTATTGGAGATTCAAAAGAACATCCAGATAAATCCTTTTGATAAACCATCTGTGGATCAAAATTCGAAATTTTAATATTTGTATTTCTAAAATCAACTTTTCTAACATCCACATTATCAAAAGATATACTACTTAAATCATAATATTTCAAATCATCTCTAAACTCTGGACGTATTACCCAGTAACCATTCTCTTCATCTTCAATCATCTTACATAAAATATCTTTCGTGATTGGTTGTCTCTCACCAAGCTTTTCATACAATCCTTGATTTTGCTTTACCAATTTTACAATCCTTAAATTATTATTCGCAACTAATTGTTTTGTTTTATCAACAATCTGAAGTTCTTTAATTCTTGCCTTTTCTTTTTCTTTATCAAATTGCTTCTTTCCTTCAATTAAATAATCTGTTCCAACATATTTTTCTAAATAATCACTGAAAAAACTAGGCAAATCTTTTAAATATATTTTAAAATTAGGAAATGCTTCAGCAATCAAAAATTCGATTTCAGAAAAAACTCTACCATCACTATCATTCGAAACAAGACTAAAAATACCGTTATCCAAAAAACCGTTACTTTCACAAAGCAAAGCCTTTTGAAGATGATAATCTAAATCCAAACTAATAAAGACATTACCACAATAAGAATGTGGCTTTAAACTAAAAAACTCAAATTTTTCCATAATAAGATTAATTGGAAACTCCTCACTATAATAACGCAAATAATGTGACCATTCTCCAGTTATATCTGGGTCACCAGAAGGTTTAGTGCTTTCATAGCGGTAAAAAGGAAGAAAAAAATTTCTACATAAGATTTTTTAGTTCCACTAGCTTGAACTTTTTCAAAAAAAGGAATAGAAGAAACAGACCTATAATATAGATTCATTAATTTTTTTAAATCCTTTTTATATTTTAAATAAATATCATTAAAACCCTCTAAATTTTTATTCTTTAAATAAGAATCATGCTTATGACCCAAGTATACTTCTTCTAATAAGAGTTGATCTTGATGGTTGAAAAACAACTTCATAGAAACTATTTCTCTACAGCAATTTTCATATTCTCTTTGATACCAATACTTTTTCATATTTTCGGGTGTTTTTATATCTTGTCGCCATTCATCACGAACTAAAGATAATGACAAACGAACAGGATAAGATAGCTCACTAGATAACCCTCTTTCTAGCTCCCCTTTTGCATCATAAAAATCCTTAAAACAATCACTTAAATAAGTCTGATATAAAATAATTACATCTCGTAATGACAGACTAACATCACCAAATATCAAATCTTTCACTTCTTTAAATGCATTTCTTCTCTTAGAAAGAAATATTAAAGTCTTTATTTCTTTTTGAAGCTTTTGAAATAAAACTTCTGTTTGTTCATCAAGCATAAAATTCCCCTAACATTTTTTCTAAAATATATCACGGATTACTGAATAAAACAATTGATTTAACTGCAAAACAATGCTATAATTAGTATTAATTTTAGGAAGGGGTGTTAGTCTTGGTTAAACATATAGTTGGTATTATCGCTGAATATAATCCTTTTCATAATGGACATTTATATCATATAGAAAAGGCTAAAAATATGTTTCCTAATAGTCCTATTATATTAGTACTTGGAGGTAATTTTACTCAACGAGGGGATGTTTCTATTTTAGATAAATGGAAAAAAACTGAAATTGCCATTAAAAATGGTGTTGATTTAGTAATAGAACTACCTTTCCCTTTCTCTTGTGCTTCCGCAGATATTTTTGCAAAAGGTTCTATTTCTATATTAAATTATCTTGGAGTTACTGATTTAGTCTTTGGCAGTGAATCTGATGATATAGAAGGTATTAAAAGACTAGTAGAGACTGAGCTTTCTAATAAAGATTTTGATAACCTAGTACAAGTTTATTTAAGAATGGGTTATAACTACCCTACTTCTTTATCTAAAGCTTTAGAAGATATAACAGGAGATTGTTTTAAATTACCTAATGATATTTTAGGTATTAGTTATGTAAAAGCGATTTTCTCTAATAATTATAAAATTACTCCTCATACTATTAAAAGAACTAATGATTATCATAGTAAAGAGTTAAATAAAATGGGTATAAATAGTGCAACAAGTATAAGAGAGACTTTATTAAATAATAAAGATATTAAAGATAGTGTTCCAGTTATTACTTATAATTATTTAAAGAATAAGAAAATACCTAAATTAGATGATTATTTTAATCTCTTAAAATATAAGATAATAAGTTGTAATGATTTAACTATATATAATTTGGTTGACAGTGGTATTGCAACCAAACTAAAAAAAGAAATACTTAATAGTTATAGTTTTGATGAACTTATTAATAAAGTTAAAAGTAAAAATCTAACCTACTCTAGACTTTCTAGGACTTTAATTTATATATTATGTGATTATAC
>CALVTA010000081.1 GCA_944359735.1 uncultured Bacilli bacterium
CTCAAGGAGCATATTATACCATTTACTGACATTTTCAGAAAATGATATAACATGACATTATCACAAAATGATTACAGTTTGGGAATTTTTTCTTGACATTTATACCTCTTTAATGTAACATTATAAATGTCTAATTACAAAAATGTTTCGGAGACATACTCAAGAGGCTGAAGAGGCGCCCCTGCTAAGGGTGTAGAGCGGGCAACTGCTGCGAGGGTTCAAATCCCTCTGTCTCCGCCATTATTTAGTAGCTAAAAAGACTTGTTTGATCAACAGGTCTTTTTTACTATTTCATAGCAATTATATAATGAAAATCTATTAATGTCAGCAGTTCTAATTATATGTAGATTATTTCCCTCTTATTTTAGCAATATCATCAGCTAAATTATACCATTTTATCTGCATTATAAACTTATCAACTTCATTATTACGACTTCTAACAGATAAAAAAAGATGTGAGAAATGAATTGTAGTAGATGGGTCATTTTTAGAGTTAAGCAATAACTTAATTATTTCATCTTTATTAATGTAAGTAAAGTTATTAACTGTTCCATGAATTAAGATATCGGTACTTCCTATTACAAAACGATTGATTAATTTTATAAGTAAAACCTCATTCTTACTAAAGTACTTATTAACTTTAGCAATTTTTCGTTTAATCTTTATCTTATATTCAGGAAAGGTTATTTTTCTTGTTCCACTTCCGTCATGAGTACCATCAGCAAAGAAGTATTCTAATATTATATTAATAATTTTAACAGGAACTTTCTCTTTTTCCAAATAACTAGTAAAATTATAAATATACTCATTATGTACAGTATTAGTTTTGCCCATTTTAATACTAATAGATTTCTTCTCTTTCCCTACTTTAATCCAAATATCTTCTTTTTGTCTATTAAGATTAACATAAGCTGTAATTAACATGTCATCTCTAATATTAGAAAAATTCACACTTAAAAATTCTTTGAACATAGAATTTACTTCCCCTACTATCTTATTATTAAGATAATAGAAAAAATCCCATTCGTTTTGAAAGCCATAATTTTTAGCTATATTTATCACCTCCTATTATATAATTAACATTAAAAGAAAAAATGCTCCACTTTGATGTCTCCTAAATAGGGTTCACATCATTTTGTTTAGCATTTTTTTATTAAAATTTTAGTTTTTTCATTACTTTATCAACTAATAATTCAAAAAAATTATACAATTCATGTGACACAAACATTAAAATATATGTTAAAAAAATCATCAAATAATCAAAATGTGTAATAGAAAATAAATTTGTTAAGTTAAGAAGGCAGTAAATAAACAGATAAAACATCAATCCAAAAAGAATTAATCTAATTCTATTGAAAGGCTGACATACTTTATATAATAATATAAAAGATACATAACTAGTAATAGTCAAAGATAGAGTAGATATTTTGGCGTAAGTTAATCCTACAGCATTACCAAATAAGGTTATAACTACAATATTTAAAACTATAACAAAAGCAGGCGGAGCCGCCTTTTTCAAGACATTAACTAGAAATTTACCTTCTACCAAATCTTTATTAGGTTCCAAAGCTAGTATGAAAGAAGGTATACCAATAGTTACAACACTAGATAAAGTTAACTGCACAGGTATAAATGGGTATGATTCTTCTAGAAACAAAAAGATAAAAGCAAGAAGTCCTGCATAAATAGTTTTAACTAGAAAAAGTGATGCTGATCTTTGTAAATTATTAATGCTTTTTCTTCCTTCTGAAACTATACTAGGCATAGAATCAAAGTTAGAGTCTAATAAGACAAGTTGAGATACACTTCTAGCAGCATCTGTACCACTCGCCATAGCGATAGAACAATCAGCCTCTTTTAAAGCAAGACAATCATTAACACCATCACCTGTCATAGCTACAGTATTGCCAGCAGCTTTTAAAGCTTTAATTAAAATATGTTTTTCTTCTGGTTTAACTCTACCAAAGACATCATACTTCAAAGCTGCTTTTTTGATTTCTTCTTCATTATTTAAGGTAGATAAATCTATCGCTTTTAAGTTATTGCCTACTTTAGCACGCTTTGCAATATTTAAAACAGTATTTTTATTATCTCCTGAGATTATTTTTACTTTAACGCCTTGATCTTTAAAATAATTAATAGTATGTTCTGCTTCCTTTCTAATTTTATCTTGAAGTAAAACATAACCAAGTAATTTTTGTTTTTCGTTTCTTTTACCATAATTATTATATTCCACTATGGCTACTACTCTACTATCAGTAGTTAATCTGTCTATATCTTTTTTATATTTATTATAATCTTTTAATAGAAACTCAGGAGCTCCTATAAAAATAGCTTTATCATTTTTCATCACAAGTCCTGAATATTTATTTGTTGAGTTAAAGTGCACTACTTTCTCATAATCAACAATACTTTTACTATAAAAAGCATTTTTTAGAGCTTTAGCAGTAGGATTATCATCATCTATAATGTGAACAACACTTCCAAGTAAATCTTTTAACTCTACTTTAGACGAATTTTTTTCTATAACATCTTTTACTTCCATAACTCCTTCTGTAATTGTTCCTGTCTTATCAAGACAAATAACATTAACACGAGCAAGTGTTTCAATACAATACAAATCTTGAACAAGAACTTTTTTCTTTGATAATCTTATAACACTAACAGCAAAAACAGTACTTGTTAATAAGACTAAGCCTTCTGGTATCATTCCAATAAGTGCTGCAACTGTATTAACAACAGCATTTTCAAAAGTATTATCAGGGAGAAACATTTGTCTTGCAAATAGAAGAATACCCAAAGGGACAATGACAAAAGAGATTGTTTTAACTATTTTATTTAAACTTCTCATAATTTCACTAGATACTTCTTTAATATATTTAGTATCACTACTTATTTTAGCCGTATAGTTATCATAACCAATATGCTCTACTTTACAGGTACAAGTGCCACTTACAATAAAACTACCTGATAAAAGCATCTCTCCTTCTTTTTTTAAAATATTTTCTGCTTCTCCTGTTATGAATGATTCATCTACCAGAACTTCTCCTTCTTTAATAATAGAATCTACAACTATTTGATTTCCACTAGTGAATTTAACGATATCATCAAGAACCACTTCATCTAATGATACTTCTTCTATTTTAGAATCTCTTATTACCTTAATCTTATGCTCTGATATAACTGATAGTTTATCTATTGTGTATTTAGATCTTAATTCTTGAAAAGTACTGATTAAAGTATTTAGAACGACTATAATTATGAAGGTTAAATTTTTAAAAGAACCAACAGAAATTACAGCAACTGCTAAAACAATATTAATTATATTAAATAAAGTAAAAAAATTTTCAGTAACTATTTCTTTTATACTTTTAGTTTTGACATTAGTATTAAAATTAACTAAATTATTGTTATATCTCTCTTCTACCTCCTTAATATTTAAACCATTTTTTATATCAGGGTTATATCTTTTAATTTTATCTTTCATAATACCACCTACATTTCTATTTAATAATAACATAATTTTATATTTCTGTGTTATAATAAGTTCAAGAAAAGAGAGATGGTGTTTATTTATGAGAACTTTTGTTAGTTATTTACTTACGATTATTCTATTTCTTGTAGTTGTTGTAACTATTACAGTTTTTACTGTTGGAAATTTAACCAGTGAAAATTCTACAAGAGAGATGCTTAATAATATTGATTATGATATTTTAGTAGATAATTTTAAGAAAACTAATTATGGAATTGAAATTTATAATTATGCAAATAAATATGGAATTAGTGAAAATAGAGTTGATGCTTTACTCCACACAGAAGAAGCTAAAGAATATGTTAATATAATAATTCAAAAGGGAATTGATTCTTACTTAAATAATGAAGATATTCAAATTGATAATAAAACTAGAGAATTTATTGATATAGCAAACGAAAAATATAATCTTAACTTGAATGATAGTGGTAAAGAAGAATTGGAAAATTATGTCAATAAAGCGATCTATGACAATTTAAATGGAAATGTTAACAATAATACTGATAGTGAAAAGAACACTAGTAATCAATTTTTAATAGATATTATAAAAATTTGCAGAGATAGAAATTTACATATTGCTCTTTATATAATGACTAGTGTAATTACTTTATTATTATTTTTTAGTAGTTTTAAAAAGAAAGCATTCTTAGAATATATTGGTATTGTATCTATAACAGTAGGAATATCAACTTTGTTATTTAATGTTCTAATATCATTATTAAGTGATCGAATATTTACATCACTTGTTAATGTTAGTGTATTATTACTTCCTGTTACTAATACATTCTATATAATTTCTTTTATAGGTATTATCCTTGGTATAGTTTTATTAATTGTTCAACATTTCATTAATAAGCATGTTAATAAAGAAGTTGTTCCTTTCTAGAAATAACTTCTTTTTCTCTTATATAAAACATATTGATAATTAACTGCTTCATTTTTATCATAACAATTATCCAAAACTTCGCAATCAAAATTATTTTTATCAAAAGTTGGAAAATAAGTATCAGCTTCATATTCTTTATCTATTTCTATTAAATATATTTCTAAAACATAATTAATAAATTGTGAATATATACTGGCACCACCAATAACAAATCCATTTCTCTCGTTTTCCAGTTTTAAGGAGTGAAAATTAGTTTTCACTCTTTTTCTGTATAAAAAAAGAAAAAGAAAAAACTTTTTCGCAAAG
>CALVTA010000082.1 GCA_944359735.1 uncultured Bacilli bacterium
TAGCTCTAATTTCAATTTCCATATTACTATCATGCTTTAACTCTATCTCATTATCAATTATGTTAGATAATTCCTCATTATATTCTAAAATCCCATACGTCCTTAAAGTCCTTGGTATACCATAATCAGCACAACCTGTTAAATTATCAACATTTTTTAAATTATTATGTATTGTAGATGACATATAATATAAGTCATTAACAAGTAAAGTAGCACGTTTATTAAACTCTATTCTTTTACCTTTATAGATACTACTATCATCAAAATACTTAAATTCTGACACAATATACTTTAATAAATCAACATCTAATTTCTTATTAAACAATTCATCAAAAAAACTCTGGCCTTTATTATACATTGTTTTAACAGTATCTTTAAAAAGATCATATCTTAAATCAAATAAAGGTATTTTACTATCAGGCGAATAAAATATTTTTTCAAAATCATCTTTTGTTAATTTATTTAAAAATTCTATATCTAAAAAGTCTTTATTAGATTCTACTTCTCTTATAATTGAATAAAATAAAGCCTCAGACCCTTTTATAATATTACCTTTATATTCAATTTTAAATTTTGGCTTTTGCCAAAAACAAAAATTTAAACTTTCTATTATAAAAGCTAAAATAATTTTTTCCTTTTCGTTTAAATTTAAAGAAGTAAAATTATACCAATGTTGATAATTTGGCTTTCCTAAACTATTTATAAAATTATCTAATTGAGTATAATTAATTTTTACATAATCACTATTTTCCACTACATATTTCAATTGTTCTCTTACATCATTCATAACTTATCTCCTTTTTATTTTTCCCAATATTTCATTTGTACAAAATTTTATATTTTTACTATTATCAACTGATATAATGTTATCATATTTGAATGATAATTGTAAATAAACAGAATTTTCATATTTTACATACAACTACTCAATAAAATATTAAAATACCAATTAATTTTATACAAAAAAAGCATTGGTATAACCAATAACTTTATGCTTTCATTAAAAATGCTAAATAACCACGATATGCTTCATAGATATCAACTTTACTAGTAACTTCATAAGGTGCATGCATATTTAAAACTCCAACTCCAGCATCTATTACTTTTACATCATAATTAGCAAGAATATAAGCAATAGTACCACCACCACCTGCATCTACTTTACCTAATTCTGATATTTGATAACTAACATTATCACTATCTAAGATATTTCTAAGTTCAGCAATAAACTCTGCATCAGCATCATTACTACCACTCTTACCACGAGCACCTGTATATTTACAGAAAACTAAACCACGAGCTAGATATGATGAATTACGTTTATCCATAACATTAGAATAAAGTGGATCATATGCTGCATTAACATCACTGCTTAGCATCTTAGAATTAGAAAAAACGCGTCTAATAGACACAAAGCTATCTTCACCTAATAAATGACAAATCTCTGCTACTGTATTCTCATAAAACTTAGACTCCATTCCCGTAGCACCCACACTACCAATTTCTTCTTTATCAACTAAAATACAACATAAAGTCTTATCATTTACCTCAGCATCTAAAATTGCCCTAAGTGAAGAATAAGCACAACTTCTATCATCTTGACCATATGCTAAAATCATACTCCTATCAATCCCCATATCGCGAGCACATCCTGCAGGAACAACTTCTATTTCGCTAGATAAAAAGTCATCTTCTCCTATATCATATTTTTCTTTTAATAAAGAAAGCACATTAGCTTTAACTCCTTCTTTATCTTCGCGTTTTAAAGGCATATTACCAATCAAAACATCTAAAGCTTCACCTTCTATTAGTTTAGAAGCATCCTTCTTCATCTGTTCACTTGCTAAATGAGGAAGTAAATCAGTTATACAAAATACAGGATCATCTTCACTTTCACCTATATTAACATCTATCTTAGTTCCATCTTTCTTAACAATAACACCGTGTAAAGCTAGAGGAATAGTAGTCCATTGATACTTCTTAATACCACCATAATAATGAGTATCAAAATAAGCAAAATCTGTATCTTCATATAAAGGATTAGCTTTTAAATCAAGTCTAGGTGAATCAATATGAGCACCTAATATATTCATTCCCTTAGTAATAGAATCTTTTCCAATTATAAATAAAATAACTGCTTTACCTCTATTATCAGCATAAATCTTATCACCTGGTTTTAACACTTTACTTCCTTCAATATAGTCTAAAATATTATGGAAACCTTTTTCTTCAGCACGTCTAATTATTTCCTTATTACATTCCCTTTCAGTCTTTGAAACAGATAAAAAATTTTTATAATCTTCACTCATCTCAAATACTTTAGAAATTTCTACTGCATCATACTTTTTCCAAATGCTTCCTATCAATATAAATCATCCCTTCCTATTATAGTATACCACAGATAACTTAAATTACACGATTACTTTTTAGACAAAAACCTTTTCTAATCTTAATTATAATGATTTATCTAATGATATAGGATTTAAAGCTTTCATAAATTCTAATTCTATAATTGATCTAAAAGCTCTACCTTTATCAATAACTTCATTAATAGCATCTTTATCCACACTTGCCCAAGAAAAAGTAAATTCTCCAATTGGTAATTCTTTACTTTTAGAATTTGCATATTCCCTTATAAACTCTCTAATAGTCCTACCATTACCTTCTCTAAAAGGATGAATATTTAAAAGTTCTACATAATATGTAGCAAGGAAAGAAGCAAAAGAAAATTTTGAATTAACAGTCTTAATTTCTTCATTCATCATTTTAAAGGTATAATCCAATCTATAATCAATTTCTTCAACTGGGGCAAAATAAGAATTATTTTTATCCATATAAACAGTTCTATTTTTACCAGCAAAAGGATAAATATCAGAAAATAAGTAAAAATGAATCATCCGTAAATGATATGTGTCAAAATTCATATCTATTGGATTTTTATATAATTCAACCATTTTTTCAAAAGTTATTTCTATCTCTTTCTTTTTTAATTCTTCTTTACTAGTAATACCAAGATTATTTTTCAAAACCTCAGTACCAGGTATAAAATATTCATTCCACCTTTTTGTATTCTCTTCATTCATCATAACATTAAAATTTCTCCTCATTTTTTAATATTAATTTTTTTTCTTCGTCTTTCATTAGATTTAAATTTGCTTTAACCTTTTCCACAATTGAATCAGGAACCGAAATAAAATCTATTGCAAAAGATGCCAAAACATCATTTATAATATTATTATTTCCATCTTTTATCATACTAAACTACCTCTTACTACTATAATATCACAAATCAAATAATAAGATACATAAAAAAGCTTACTTATACAATATATCTATATCAACAAAACCATTAATACCATCAATAACTCCATCTTGACATAGCTGCCACATCATATAATCTTTATCATAATCAGTTTTCTCTGTATAATGAGCAAGCCATACTTTATTAGTATTATATTTCCAAATAGCATTTAAATAATTCTTACTACCATAAAGCATAGTATCATAACCAGCATCTTCTAAAGTAGAAAAATAAGATTCAGCTACTTCATTTAACTGATATAAACTAAGATTCATACTATTAAACGATGAGAAGCACTCAAAATCAAAAACAATAGGTAAAGTAATATCATAATCTTTAATTTGTTTAATTACCCATTCTGCTTGTTTTCTAGCTTCCCTCTTACTATCAGCATAAGAGTAAAAATATATTCCCACTTCTAAATCATTCTCTATTGCTTCTTTAATATTTCTTTTAAAGTAAGGATCAAGAACATATTCTCCTCCTACTCCATTTTGTGAACCAACACGAATAACAACAAACTCTGCTCCTGCTTTTTTTACTTTAGAAAAATCTATCGTGCCTTGCCACTTAGAAACATCTATACCAACAGAAGTATCATCATTTTTATGTTCCTCTAATATAGCATTGAAATCAGTACTAGTAACTTCACTACTACTTCCCCCACCGGTTATACTCTTTGGCTCATAAACATATAAAGTAAAGTCAACACTCTCTTTATTACCACTACTATCTTCTGCTTCATAAACTAAAGAATAGTTCCCTGCTATATTTAAATCATAATCACCTGTTATTTTACAACTAGGATTACTATCATAATTATCAGCACAGAGTATTTCATCCTCTAAATTAACATCATCACCGACTCTAACACTATAACTATTAGATAACCATATTAAAGGTTCTTCTAAATCCTTAACTTCAACTTCAAATACACCTTTTCTTTTTCTATTATCACTATTTAAATAAATAAACTCTACTTCTACTTTACCTAACTCAGTAGTTTTAATTTTATTATTATCCACTACTTTACCATCTATATCTTTAATAAAATCTTTAACTTTTACATTACTATATACATTAACAGTCAAATCATCTTTTAAAGTAAAGCCACTATTATCAACAACTATTCTCACATTAAAATAAATTATTAAAGAAATAATTAAGATAGCAACAATAACAATAGCAGATATTATAACAACTTTCTTCTTCACAGGAAACATCACCTCATACTATTTATCTTTAAAAAAAATCTTTTCTTTACCATTTACCTTTTTAACTGTTTCTTCCAATAAATCATCCAAATTATTAAATGGTTTTTCATTATAATCAAGTTCATATAACCAGTCTAAATATTTAAT
>CALVTA010000083.1 GCA_944359735.1 uncultured Bacilli bacterium
TATCCTTAACTATTATTATTTTCTCATATATAATTGAAAAAAGCAGCATCGTTGACACTACTTTTTACACTTTATTTTTTTCATAGTCTGAATAGTTACAATTTTCTTTGAAAAATTTACAATTTCTCTTTTCATTTCATATGTATTTGTAGTAAAATTATTCATGGAAACAACCTCCTTATTTTTGTTTAGTAATGATATATTTTACCAATTAAATTATAACAAAAATTGGAAGTTATTTCCTTATTTTATGCTTAAAAAAGTGAATCTGTGGATAACATATTTTCACTTTTTATTTGTCAACTTTTATTTTTACCTAAACTCAAATATATTGTAAATAATTAGTAGAAGCTCTCTTCATATAACCATAATAACTTGCTTTAACTCTAACTAACTTATCTTTATCATAAACCTTTAAGTATTCTATCTTTCTTTTAATCCTTGTCTTCACTTTATTATTTATTCTAATAACAAGTTTATTATTATTTAAAATAAATCTATATCCTATAAAAGTAAAACCACTACTTAACTTATATATATTAGTCTTCTTATTAAGTTCTAATTTCTCTTTAACAAGTTCCTTTTCAATAACACTTTCAATATATTTTAATCTTTCTTTATCATAATCAAAGATAACTCCATCATCCATATAACGAATATAGTACTTACATCCGAGTTTTTCTTTTATTAAGTGATCTATTCTATTTAAATAGAAAATAACAAGTATTTGACTAGTTACATTACCAATAGCGAGACCTTTATGGTAATTATATCTAGGAACTTTCTTAAGTTCATTCTTATGTTTAATAGATAGATCTTTTTTAAGTTCTCTATTTATAATACTATCTATTTTTCTATTAACATACTCCATATTAGAACTATAAATAATATCTTTAAGTAAAGAAACTATTCTCTTATCTTTATATATCTTATCTAACCTTTCTATTAATATATCATGATCTATATTATAAAAGTATTTCTTTATGGACATATATTTCCCTACCTTCTCTTTTTAAGTAATTAATATACTTCTTACAAAGATTAAAAGCATAACTACTACCCATGCCAACTCTAGTTGCAACATTACTATTTATAAGCCTAGGTTCTAAAACAGGTTTTAATATATATTCACTAACCATTTGATTAACTATTTTATCAGTCAAATTTTCACTCATAATAACCATATATTTAGGATCTTTTATTAAAAAGATATTATATTTACCATGATGATATTAAAGTCTTTTAAAGAGTTATATATACTAACTAAGTTACTAGATAAAAACAAGTTATACTTAAATAGTTTCTCTTTATGTTCTTTATTCTTAACTACGAGTCTATAACTATCAAGTATTTTATTATAATCAACTAAAGTATTATAACTAACATTACTCCTTTTCATTCTTTAATACCCCATATGCAAGTTTTCTAATAGTAATTACATTATCAACTAAATCTTTACATTTCTTAAAACTAATTATTTTAGTTAAGTATAAATATTCAAAATAGTAATCTACCATAGAAAGACTAACTATAAAATTTTTTATATGTTTTTCTCTTATTCTACTACTATCTCTATTTACTATATATGAATTAAGTAATCTAATAAGATTAAATAATTCTTCTTGTAAATTCTTTTTCAAAACACTTTCACTTTTAGGAAAATTTTTTGAAAACTCTACTACACCACTAACTAATTATTTAGTATTTCTCATTATTTTAAATAAATCATTCTTATCCATAACAACAATACTCCTTAACATACTTCTTACTTTTATTTTTAAGTCTTAAATAATCACTAAATTTACTACAATAATATTCTCTTATCTTAGGACCAACTACTGCTATATTAAAGTGATACTTTTCTTTCAGAACTAATAAATCATCTAATAGATATTTATCAAGTATAATTTCATCACAATATTTTATTTTAAAAAGATATGCCACTATCTTAGCATCTATATCGTAAGTTATAAGTTTATCTTTATTTTTAATAAGTAATAAATACTTAGCATAATCTTTTTTATAATATCTATATTTGTTTATTGGTTTTCTTTTCTTCATACTAACTCCAAAAAAGAAGTAATAAATAAAAACATACTACTTCTTACTATTAAATTATTTTAATATAGGGATAGTCCAAGAACTTTATTCTAAGTTAATGAACATCTATATTATATATTTAGGGCAAAGCCTGAGAATTAAACTTGTTTCCATTATTACCTCTTCTGTTTGCAAGCCTTAACCAGCAAAACTCGGTGATACTAGAAAATCTAGCCTTAGTAGGAATCTGGACGAAGGGCGTCGTTGTTATTCACTCTATTGTTATTCAGATTCTGATTCTCATTCCATACATTAGCATTACCATTATTGAAAGCGGCCGGCGAACCAAAAAGACCGAAAAGTAGCTACAAAAGAAAGAATACGTCACATACAGTTTAATCACCAAAAAAGTGCCGGAGCAAATGAGGTGTCATTTGCCTCATTCTACCTAAGAAATTACATATGGACTTGAAGCAGTTCCATCACCTGAGGTAAACCTGTTTTCAGTGCTCACATTGATAACTGGACGAAGGGCGAGTTCGACATTCACTCCAAGGTAATACAGATACAGATTCTCATTCCATACATTAGCATTACCATTACTGAAAGAGGTCGGCGTCATACTCCAATAAGGCATGGCAGCTGCGCCTTGCTTTAAATAACTATTACCTACTACTATCACACTTTCTCCTGCTAATACTAACTCATCTGCTGTTATTAATCCTGCTTTTAATCTGTAACTTCCTCCATAACTTTCTGTTGTACTTGGACATTTTAAGGTTGGTGCATTATTTCCTGGACTGTTTTTCATAAAGTTTGCTAGTTTATCTCCCATACTTGAATACACATAAAAATTTGTTAAATCTCCAGCAATTGCTTCTGAACTGTCATATTCACTTGCATTTTTATACCCACTACTATCACTACAGAACCTACCACTGCTTACTTTACTATCATATTCTGTATTTCCTAAAGCATTTTTATACCAGGTATCTACTTCTTTCTTTATAAATGAATCTGTTCCATTATCATAGGTATATCCTGTATATTTTGGATCATTATAAGATAAATTATAAGGAACTTGTCCTACTGCATAAGAATGAACTAGATCACTATTATCTGGAGTTGCACTTGTTCCATTATAAATTAATCTTAAACTGCCATCTCCATTTACTCTTACTATCTTCCAATACATCTTATCCCCGGCACTAGCAAGTTTTACTCTATTACTTTCACTACAACTGCTATTATATTCTTGACAAGATTCTAAACTTTGGAAATAGCTATAACTATAGTTATACACATAATAATCACTTGCATATTCTCCAAATTGAACGTTGTTATTATTGACATTTCCTCTATAATAATAACTTATTCCATCTTCATCTTCCATACTATATAGTCCATTTGTCACTTGACTAGGTTCACTTCCATATTGAGGACCATTGTCATTGAATGAACTTATATAACTACCATTACTTGCATAATTAAACATATTAGTTGTTTCTTCTTGTAATTCATTATCTTCTAATATTTCTTCTGTAGTTAATGGAACATACTTATCTCCTGCTTTTCCATATACATTTATTCTTACACTAAATGTTAATCCTCCTCCATCTCCTTGAGGATTATATTCCTCTGTTACATACATTCTAAGTCTATAATTATTATTTTCACTAGAGTTCATACTACTTGTATATAAACTCATCTCATTTGCAGGTCTTCCTGTATAATCATTTGCACTTGTCTCTTCATTATATGTTTCAGGTGCCATTAATCCTTCTTCACTACCATCTTCATTTACTTTAGTTAAATATAACTTTATATTACTACCATCTATCTTTCTTGCACCACTATCTGTTACATCTTTTGCACTTATTTCATAGTTTATATTTATATCTCCTACTATTTCACTACTTACTGTAAAATCAAAGTATTCTCCTTCTTTTAATCTTACTTTTCCTGTTTCATCTGTTGTTGGGAGTGCTTTATCTATTTTTATCACATTATCACTTTCTGTATATGTCATTGTTACTTTTCCTGTTGTGATACTATTTATTTTTGTTCCTGTTTTACTATAGTTAAATGCTGCATAACTTACTCCTACTACTGCTAATACCATTACTACTAACGCTACTATTATTATGATATTTTCTTTTTTCTTCATATTAGTTCAACTCCTCTTATTTTTAATTGTTAATTTTAAATTTATAATATCTAACAATGTCAAAAATATTAATATTTTTGGCATTGTAAAGGAATAGAATAATTCTCTTACTCTATTCTTTTTGCACTATGAAAGAAAGTAATATTTAAATTACCATTCTGGTAATGCCCCCCCCCAGCTAACATATTGTAAACATAATTTTCTCATATTTCTTACCTCCTTTCTTACTATCATTAACCTAATCTTAACACAATCTAGAAATTACTACAATAGACTTTTTTTTGAGTTCAGGATAAAAACATGAAATAAATTATGAATAGCAGGGAAAGACTTATATTAAAAGGCTTTACTGCTATTTTTTTACTGAAAATTTGATTTTTTAGCCAAAGATAAATAACA
>CALVTA010000084.1 GCA_944359735.1 uncultured Bacilli bacterium
TATCTTCATTTTGGCTCTTTACTCGAGAACTATTTCAATCTCAACTTGCTTAAACGAATATATTATGTGAAGGTTGGGTAACACTTTTTATGACGAGAACTTTATCTCTAAAAGACCCACGTTATCCAATCACTTCAATCATAATAAAAAGAAAGACACTCCTAAAATGGAATGCCCTTACTGTGGTTCTACTATGGAACAACTTAAAATTTAAAGTTTTTGCTTTATTCTTTTTGTCGTGATACTAAATTATACTAGTATCACTTTTGTTTTGTCTGTTTTTTAACGCAATTTCCTTATATATAAAAAGAAGTGTAATATTCAATCACATTTCTGTAATTAATATTACACTTTTATAGTACCAAAGAATGCTGAAAATTTACTCAGCACCCTTTAATGTCGAAGAACCAGAATAGACACTCTATCAATGCTGAAAAGTGTCTATTTTTTTATTGCTAACACCGGTAAGGTAGAAAGTAACAAAACGATAGCAATGAGCTTTAGAACTTTTATAATAAAAGTCTTAGTTTTCATCTTTATCTACCTCCTTTCTTTCTCAAGATCGGAGGACGACACTCACATCAAATGTTCCTGCCAAAATTATATAATAAGTAAATTTACAAAAGAAGCGAACAGATAAAAGTTTTTGTTAAAAATAGTTAAGATTCGTTATACTATATTTAATGATTGGTTTATATCAAATTTCATTGGTACAGTTGTAGATAACTCCCCCAACAGTACCATTTAGAATTTAACCCTTGTTTTTCAAGGGTTTTATTATTGTTTTATTTATACACTTATCTTGTTATAGATTGCTATATTACTAGAGTAATGTGTTTATTAAAGCTTTTTTGCTTCTTTTAAAAGTAATTAACTTTTTCTAATTAACTTAATCGCATTTCCTATTTTACTAATAGTATCGCTAGCAATCATTGATATATCAGTATTATCCTTTTCAGCTAAACAACCTGCAATACCATTAATTAATACTCCTGAAGCTATTGTTAGAAGATTAAAATCTAAATAAGCAAGAAGTCCTGATAAAATACCAGATAATACATCTCCGCTACCAGCTGTAGCCATACCAGAGCACCCTGTTTTTATTAGATACGTAATATCTCCATTAGATATAATAGTTGTATTACCTTTTAAAAGAACAGTTACTTTATATGTACTAGCAAATTCTTTAACCAAATCTAAAGGAGCTTTTTTTATTCTTTCTATATCTTTATGGCAAAGCCTAGAAAATTCTTTTAAATGAGGTGTTAACAATATATTACAGTTTTTATTTTTTAATATATTTAAATTCATATTAGATAAAATATTTAATCCATCAGCATCTATTATTAAACTACCAGAATAGTTTTTTACAATAAATTCTAATACTTTTTCTAAATATTTATCTTTTCCTAATCCCATACCGAAAGCTAGTGAATCCAAGTCTTTAATATAGTCATTTAAGTTATCATAAAAGTTTTCATTATAATCAGGTAAAATACATAGAGTCTGCTCTAATATATTAGGTCCTAGTAATGGTAGTACTTCTTTTTTTACTAGCACTCTACTAATACCACACCCACTTCTTAAAGAGGACAATGATAAATAGGAAAGCTTTATTGCTCCAGAATATTCAATACTTCCTCCATAAAGCCCAGCCTTACCAAAATCTCCTTTATTAACTTCACTATTTCTTTTCTTAAATAAATATTTTATATCATTAGATTCTATTTCATAAATACTATTTCCTATCTCCCTCATAATTCCTCCCAAAATAAAGCAAGCTCATTATTTCTAATGAGCATACTGTATTGTTTTTTCTACTACTTCTTTAATGTCTCTTTCATTAAAAGGTTTCCTCAATACATCGACTATTGGATAGTTAAAGGCCTTAGCAACTAATTCATCATTACCTACTCCAGTAATAATAGATACAGGAATTTGATCAAATAGATTATTATTTCTAAAATATTCTAATACTTGAAAGCCATTAAAGTTAGGCATATTAAGGTCAAGTAGCATTCCTACTATTTTTATTCCTTGATTATTATTTATCATCTGTAGTGCTTCATTACCATCATTAGCTACTAGAATTTCAAATTGGTTGTTAAAGACTTTGCTAACAAAGTTTTTAATTACTGCAGAATCATCAACTACAATAAGAGCTCGATCTTTTTTTGGTGTCACAAAAGTGGTAGAAACACCTACTTCTTCTAGTCCTAAATATTGTCTTACTAAATGGACAATCCGATCAAGTTCAGTCATTAATTCATCAAAATGTTCAGTAACATAATACATATTATTTTCTTTACTAGCCATCTCGTGACTATATGCATAACTTGCTAACATATCAAATCCAAAATATTTGGCATCACTTTTTAAACCATGGACTAAAATGGCATAATTAGCCATATCTCCAGTTTCTTTTGTTTGTTTGATTTTTTCTTTCTTTTCATTAATGTCTTGAAGGAAGTCACCCAACGTATCATCATAAGTTGACATATCCCCAAATAATTCTAAACTTTTTTGTACATTTACACCATTATTGATAAGTAAATTTACATCTCTCATAATAATACCCTCCATATTATGGAGTATAACATAAATTATTCATTATTTAAATACTTATTTATAATAGAATCTAGTTCTTTACGTTCAATAGGTTTAGGCAAATAACTGTCAAATCCTTCACTTAAGTATTTTTCTTCCATTCCTGCGATTGCATTAGCAGTTAAAACAACTACAGGTGTTTCGAAGTTTGAATTATTTTCTTTTAATTTATGTAAAGTTTCAGTACCACTCATCTTTGGCATCATATCATCCATGAAAATCAGATCATATTTTATAGACTTTATTTTTTCCAAACATTCAAAACCGCTTTGACAACTATCAACTTTGATACCATAATCTTTTAATAAACGAGTAGCAACTTTAATATTTAACTTATTATCATCCACTACCAAAACACTTTTTCCGATAATATCTTCGTCTTTAAGTAAATCTTCTCTTTTGATTTCTAATGTTTTATCTAATTTGACATCGCTAGGAGCAATTTTTTGATCAATAGAGACTGTAAATTTACTACCTTTTCCATAAACACTTTGAACGACTAATTCTCCATGCATGAGTTGAACTAATTTCTTAGTAATTGCTAGACCAAGTCCAGTTCCTTCAATTGTTGTATTCCTGTCTTCATCAAGGCGTTCAAATTTATTAAATAATTTATCAATTTTATCACGTTTAATACCAATACCAGTATCTGCTACTGATACAATTAAACGACAAATATCGCCCTTAATTAAAGAATCAATTTTTAATTCTATATGTCCTTCGTTAGTATATTTGGCAGCATTTGTTAATATATTTAAAATTACTTGTTTTACTCTTGTATGATCTCCATATAGAACTTTAGGGATAGTCTCATCTATTTTAACAATTAATTCTATTGGTTTTTCTCCTATACGTGATTTGGTCAAAGTAACTAGATCATTAAATATTTTATACGGATTATAATTGTTATTAACTATTTCTAGTTTATTAGCTTCTATTTTAGAAATATCTAAAACACCATTAACAATTTCAAGCAAGCTTTCACTGGCCATTAATATATCATTAACATCTTCTTTCACTCTTTCTGGTAAATCTTTTTCTTCTTTTAAAGCTTCTGCAAATCCTGTAATTGCATTAAGTGGAGTTCTAATTTCATGAGACATATTTGATAAAAAGTCTGTCTTAGCACTGTTTGCTTTTTCTGCTTGTACTTTTGCTAAGTTTAACTCCTCTATCATTATGATATCAGGATTTTCAATTGTAAAATACATAATAAAAGTGACTAAAGTTTCTGTTGGTGTTATAAGTAACAGCCCTGGTATTAACTTTTGAATAATAGATGTTATCATTCCAAGTACTATATAAACCATAATTGGTAGTACTTTTTTATTAAAATACAAACCTCTATTAAAAAAACAAACTCCTATCCAAATAATTATAAAACTAAAACTAGCTAAATAAACAACATTTACTGGTACACCTGTGATAGTAGGGCCATAAACCGTTTGCTCAAAGGAAATAGGGAATATTAAAACTGCTATTGTAAAAACACTTATCGCTCCAATCCAAAATGGTTTTAATATTTTATGATTTTTTTTAGTAATGTAAGTCATATATATAACAAATATACTAATCCATACTAAAAGTAATATTAAATATATTTTTAAAAATATATCACTTATAATTGGTATATAGTTATTAGAAAAAAATGTACAAGCGTATTCAAAAATTAAAGCAAAAAGATTACTTACAACTAAAAAACGATATAGCTTATTCTCAGTATTTTTTACTCTTTGTTTTGAAAAATAAATAACATTTAAAAGTATTGAAAAAAATATAGCACAAGTTGGGAAAAATAATCCTGTTGTCATATAAACACATCCTTCTATTTAAGTATAGCACTTTATTTATCAATAGAAAAGAAAAAGAAATTAATTTACAGGATAAAAACATGAAAAAAATTATGAACAGCAGAGAAAGTCTTATATAGAAAGGCTTTCCTGCTATTTTTTTACT
>CALVTA010000085.1 GCA_944359735.1 uncultured Bacilli bacterium
TCCCCTTTCGCACCTTTTGGTTATTTAGTAGATAGTAGTGATAATAATAAATTAGTTGTTGATAAAGTGGCAAGTTTAGTAGTTAAAGATATTTTTAATTTATATTTAAAGGGGTATGGCTACTCTGCTATTGCAAAATACTTAAATGATAAAAATATACCTAGCCCATCACTTCATAAATATAGACAAGGTATAAAGTTAAATGTTGTTAGTAATAAAAAAAGAGATGACATTAAATGGAATAGTAATGCTATTAAGGTGATTCTTAAAAACGAAGTTTATTTAGGTAATCTTGTACAAGGT
This sequence comes from uncultured Bacilli bacterium, assembly GCA_944359735.1. Taxonomy (GTDB): domain Bacteria; phylum Bacillota_I; class Bacilli_A; order RF39; family UBA660; genus Onthousia. The sequence continues at coordinate 304 of CALVTA010000085.1, forward strand.
AAAAGGACTACTGTTAGTTATAAGAATCATAAGATTATTAATAAAGATAAAAGTTTATGGATTAGTTATGAAGGTACTCATGAAGCGATTATTGATAGCGATATTTTTTATAAAGTACAAAGAGAGATGAAAAATAGGACTAAACCTAGATTAAGTAGTACTGTTCATTTGTTTTCAGGTAAAATTTTTTGTTTAAGCTGTAATCAATATTTAAGAAAGAAAAACTCTTCAAAGCACGAGTATTTATTATGCTCTAATAATAGTGCCTGCTCTAATAAGTCTTCTATTAGATATGATTTGTTAGAGAATATTGTTTTAGAATTAATTAATAAACTAATAGATAAGTTTTATGATGAAGATTTATTCAAAGATAAAGTGAACAAAAAATATAATGAAGTGTATAAAAAAAAGATAGAATCTTTAGAAGATGAGAAAGTTAATTTTAATAGAAAAATAGACGAATCTAAAAATTATTTAAAGAACCTTTATGAAGATAAGGTAAATAGGGTTATTTCTATTGATATGTTTAAAACTTTAATAAGTAATTATGAAGATAATCTTGATAAATATTATAAACAGTTAAATGATGTTAATAAAAAGATCAATATTTACAAAGAGAATATTAAAAGTTTTGATGATAAAATAATCTCTAAATATAAAAAGCTAGATAGTCTTAATAGATTTATTGTTAATGAGTTTATAGATAGGATTTATGTAGGTGAAGTTAAAAATAATATTAGAAATATAAAAATTAAGTGGAATTTATGAAAAAAAATTAGTTTAACTCTATATTATATTAATAGAAATGGTAAAGAGAAAAACGTGATTGATGTCACGTTTTAATTGTATTTAGTTAATGTTTTTCACTGGTTATATGAAAATACTATGTGTCTTGGCATGAACTATGTCTAACTAAAACATTGGCTATTTTAGACGAAAGGAAGGGAATGAAACCGTTACAAATTGTAACACTTTAAAATTAAATACTGCCAATTGAAAATACTATAATACCAATACTATCAATATTGAATGTATGTTTATAATAATCCTAATTCTGAACCTTTTAAAATATGGTTAGATAATTAGAACAAAGAAAGGAAGTAATGATATATGAATAAAGATAAAATGCATATTGTAAATAAGTTATTTAACAATGAAACAATTAGAACTGTTTGGGATAATGAAAAAGAAAAATATTATATCAGTGTTGTTGATATAGTTAGAGTTTTAACGTATAGTGCTAATCCACAAACTTATTGGCGAGTATTAAAAAAACGTCTTAAAGATGAAGGAAATGAAACGGTCACAAATTGTGACCAGTTGAAATTGAAAGCCCAAGACGGTAAATATCGATTAACTGATGTTGTTGATATTGAAGGTATGTTTAGGATTGTTGAATCAATACCTAGTAAAAATGCTGAACCTATAAAAAGGTGGCTTGCTAAACTTGGTAGTGAAAGGATTGATGAAACTTTGGATCCTTCTCTTGTTGTTCAAAGAGCGATAGATACTTATAGAGATAAAGGGTATGATGAAGATTGGATTATTAAAAGAATTAAAGGTATTCAGGATAGAAAGAAACTTACTGAAGTATGGAAAGATAATGGTGTTGACAGTAATTTAGAATATGCCATTCTTACTAACGATATTTATAGAGAATGGGCTGGTATGACTGCTAAAGAGTATAAAAAATTTAAAGGCCTTAGAAAAGAGTCTTTAAGAGATAATATGAGTGATATTGAAGTATTACTTGCAGATATAGGAGAAATTGCTACTAGAGAGCTTGCTAAGAAGCATAAACCTTATGGTTTAAATGAAAATAGGAAAATTGCTAAAACAGGAGGAGAAGTTGCTAGTAATACTAGAAAAGATATTGAAGAAAAACTTGGTGAGAATGTTATTAGTAAAGATAATAATCTTAATTATCAATATATAGATGATAATAAAAGGATAGAAAGTACTGTGTCTTAACAACATTCAAACAGTTGCTTTAATCAGGACACTTGCTACCAAACCAGATATATTACTTTTAGATGAACCATTTTCAGCTCTTGATGCAATGACAAGGGTAATGCTTGCGGATGATGTTTACAAAATGGTTAAAGATTTAGGGAAAACAGCTATTATGGTAACTCATGATATTTCAGAAGCAGTTAGCGTTGCTAGTAAAGTTGTAGTACTTACGGAACGACCTTGTGTTGTAAAAAAAATTTATGATATTAATTATAAAAATTGCTCTACTCCATTTAATAATAGAAAAGAAAAAGAGTTTAATTACTATTATGAAAAAATATGGAGAGATTTAGATGTCAAACTTTAGTTTAGAACATAAAGAATTTCTTAGAAAGAAGAAAAAAGAAAAAATCATTGTTATTAGTTTTCAAATATTAATATTACTAGTGTTCATTTTAGGATGGGAATTATTAGCAAGATTTAATCTTATTAATACATTTCTTTTATCTAGTCCTAGTTTAGTAGTTAAAACTTTACTTAGTCTTTTTACTGATAACAATTTATTAATACATATAGGTATTACCTTATATGAGACTGTAGTTAGTTTTTTAATAGTTACAATTATTTCATTATTAGTCTCTACTTTACTATGGTTTTCTAGAAGATTAGCAAGAATAATTGATCCTTATTTGACTGTTTTAAATTCACTACCTAAAGTTGCTCTTGGGCCTTTAATTATTATTTGGGTAGGTGCTAGTACCAATTCTATTATTTTTATGGCTTTATTAATCTCTTTATTTTTATCTATCATAAATGTATATCATAATTTTAAAGAAACTGACATCAACTATATTACTTTACTTCGGAGTTTAGGAGCTAGTAAAATACAAATATTTATGAAAGCAGTTATCCCTTCTAATCTTTCTAATATTATTAACAATCTAAAGATTAATGTTAGTATGTGTTATATCGGGCTATAAGACATATGGAGAGAAAATACTCTAATTTTTATGTTAGTTCTCACTAACATTCCAGTATATTTTTAAAGTATTACCATCAACAACTATTTTATCTAGTAGTCCTTCAATGATGGTTCTTTTTTCTTTAAACTCTAAGTGAGTCCATACTTTACTTAGATTTTTTATTTCTTCATAACTTTTTTTCGTCTGTTTTTTTTCTTTTATATCTTCTAGCTCTTTTGTTATATTTGTCTTTTCTTCTATTAGCTTTTCTAATTCTATTTTTATTTCTGCCTTAGCAATATCTTCTGATAATAGTTGAATTAAGTTTTCTATTTTCTTCCCAGTTTTTTCTAATCTTATTTTTAGTTCATCTTCCAGATTTGTTTTTGATAAATGAAATGTTTCTCTAAATAAATTTTCATCTAAAGACATTGCAAATAACTGTTCTAAAAAGGCATCTTCAATTTCAAAACTATCAAGTCTTAAATTATTACAGTTTGGATCTTTTACTAATTTAGGTTTGCTTTTCTGTTGTGAATAGCAGTAACAAATAATTCTTTGTCCCCATTTTTGATAACGATATTTAGCACCACATTTCGCGCAGTATATTTTTCCAGATAATAAGTAATGACTAGCATGCTGGTTCCTACTTCGAGATTTTTCTATCATTTGTAATTGTTCATATTCTTCCTCACTAATAATCGCTTCATGTCTTCCATCATAAAGTTCTCCTTTGTAAGGGATTTTTCCTAAATTAGTTTTAGCATTTAATATTCCTTGAATCCAGGCTTCATCATATCCAGTTACTTTAGATAATTCATGATAACTATATCCTTGTAATCTCAAAGTCTTCATTAAATCAAAAATAACTTTTCTTTCTTGATTCACTACTAAAGTTCCTGTTTCTTTATCATAGTCATAAGCGAAAGGAGTTTTACCACCACCTCGCCAAAAACCATCTTCAGCACGTTTTTTAAGACCAATTCTAGTTCTTTCTAAAATTGTTTCTCTTTCTAATTGAGCAAAGACAGAAAGTATTCCTATCATAGCTTTTCCAAAAGGAGAAGTAGTATCAAATCTTTCCCTGATAGAAATAAAACCTACATTGTTTTTATTAAATACTTCTTCGATTAAATAGAGGGTATCTTTTTGACTACGTGATAATCTATCTAATTTAAAGACTAACACCATATCAATCTTACCAGATTCACAGTGTTTAATTAGTTTTTGAAT
>CALVTA010000086.1 GCA_944359735.1 uncultured Bacilli bacterium
AAAAAATAGGTAGAATTTATTTTTATCAATTTCTACCTATTTTTTATTAATTAATTATTTTTACTCTTTTTTACTGTGGCAATAATTAACTCTATACATAATATGTCGAAATATGTTATACTAAACTATGAATAGGATGATGCTAATGGATTTAATTAAAGTTAAAAATGTAAATAAACAATATAAGAATGGTGTTACTGCTATTTATGATTTAAACCTCAATATAAAAAAAGGTTCTTTTGTTTTTGTAATTGGTGGTTCAGGCTCAGGAAAAAGTACTTTTATCAAAATGCTTTACCGTGAGGAAAAACCCACAAGTGGAGAAATAATAGTAGGTGGTATTAATGTAGCTAAATTAAAGAATAGTAAAGTATATAAATTAAGACGCAAATTAGGAATAGTTTTTCAAGATTATCGGCTTTTACCGAAGTTAACAGTTTATGAGAATGTTGCCTTTACTATGGAATCTCTAGGAGCAAAAAAACAAGAAACAAGACGAAAAGTCCTAAAAGCCTTAGAATTAGTAGGATTAAAGGGTAAAATTCATAATTATCCTGACCAGTTATCGGGAGGAGAACAACAACGTGTTGCTATAGCAAGAGCTATCGTTAATGAACCTAAAATACTTCTTTGTGACGAGCCAACTGGTAATCTTGATCCAGATCGTAGCATGGAAATTGTAAAAGTACTTGAAGAAATTAATAAAACCTGTGGAACTACTATTATAATGGCTACTCATGATAAAGAAATAGTTAATAAGATGGAAAAAGAAGTAATTCTCCTAAAAGATGGAAGACTTATTAAACATCTAGATAAAGGAGGATATGAAGAATGAAATTTTTTAGAATGTTAAGAAGAAGTATTAGAGATGCATTTAAAAGCGTTTTTAGAAATTTTAGTTTGTCTCTAGCCTCTATTTCTTGTATAACAATAACTTTGATTATAGTAGCAATATCTATTTTAATAACTTTTAATGTACAAAATTTTACTAAAGAAATGGAAAAAGATTTAACAATAGTTGTTTTCTTAGATAATGATGCAAACGAAGAAGACATAGAGGAAGTTAAATCAAAATTAGAAAAAATTAATAATATTGAATCTCTAACATATCAAAGTAAATCTGCAATAAAAGAAGAAATGCGGAAAGAAAGTGATGTCTTTAACGAAGTTATGAGTACTTGGAATGATGAAGATAATCCACTAAAAGATACTTTTCAAGTCAAAGTTAAAAATGTAGAAGAAATATCAAATACAGCTAAAAAAATAGAAAGAATAGAAAAAGTTAGTACAGTTCGTTACGGTGAAGGTATGGTAGATAACTTAATCAGCGCCTTTGAAGCAGCTCAAAAAATATCTTATGGGGTAGTTATAGCACTTATAATTGTAACAGTATTTTTGATTATCAATACTATTAAACTAACAATCTTTTCAAGAAAAAGGGAAATATCAATTATGCGTTTAGTTGGAGCCAGCAACTTTACTATAAAAACCCCATTTATAATTGAAGGGATGGTTCTAGGAATGTTAGGATCCATTATTCCAATTTTAATTGTTTGCTTTGGATATATCACTTTATATGAACATTTTGACGGTTACCTTTATAGTCAAATGATAACCTTAATAAAACCAGAACCATTTATTTATACAGTCTCAGGTATTGTTCTTGTAATAGGAATCATTGTTGGTATGATTGGTTCATCTTCTGCTGTTAGAAAATATCTAAAAATATAAAAATAAAAAGGGGTGGTATATAATGAAAAAAATAACGTCCGTTTTACTTTTAATTATATTAATGGTTTTCCTGATACCTATTAATATTAATGCTAAGACTTTAAAACAACTAGAAGAAGAAGTAAATACTTTTACAGCTGATTTAAATAATAAAAAAAATCAGATTGCTATAAATGATGCTGAAGTTGAAAAAATCCAAAAAGAGATTGCTAATATTGAAAATCAGATAACTAAAATAGAACAAGAAACAGAAACATTGCAGCAAGAAATAGAAGAATCAAATGAAGAAATTTCTGAGAAAAGTGAACAGAGTAAATCATTATTTCAATATATTCAAGTAAGTGAAGGAGAAAATGCTTATTTAGAGTATATATTTGGTGCGACTGATGTGACCGATATGGTTTATCGTATGGCTATAGTAGAACAACTAACTGAATACAATGATCAAATTATGGATGAATTGTCACAATTAGTTGAAGAGAATGAACAAAAAAAAGAAGAACTTGCTATTAAAAATAGCGAACTTGAAAAATTGACTGAAGAACTTGAAGAAAAGCAGGCTAGTATTAATGCTGATACAGCGGCTATTAAAGAAGCAATGCCAAGTGTTGAACAACAATTAAAAGAAGCAAAAGAAAATCTTAATTATTATAAAAATTTAGGTTGTGGATCTAATGAAGATATTTATGCATGCCAATATAGAGTAGAACAAGCAAATAATGGTTCTTCAGGAGGAGGATATGTTCCATCTGCAACAGGGTTTTATAGACCGATGGTTAGTGGCTATGTTACTCAGAACTATGGTAACTCTGGACATATGGGAATAGATTTATCAAATACAAACAAAACTATTGAAATATACCCAATAGCAAGTGGGGTAGTTTTTGCTAAATACTATGATAATGCAGGAGCATTAGTTTTGAAAATTAGGCACAATGTAAATGGTAGATATTTGTATTCAACATATGCTCATCTTTCTGCTTGGTATGTTAACGAAGGAGATATAGTAACACCAGATACAGTTATAGGTAGAATGGGTAATACTGGATACTCTTTTGGTGCACATCTTCACCTTGAATTGACTACGTGTGATTGGCATAAAGGAGGAGGTTGTACTTGGGCAACTTATCAAAATAGCACAATTAATCCGAGGCAATATGTAGGTTTCCCATCAGGATTAAGAGTATGGTGGTATAGTCGTTAAAATTAGAAGTGATGTTTGATCGTTAAATTTTTTCAGCATCACTCTTTTTAATTTATAATAGAACACATAGAAATATTACTAAACATTATAAGAGAAGTATTAACAAATTATTGTAAAGAGTTAGGAGATGTAAGTGTTAAATTTTTATCTGGAAGTTATGCTAGGTAACTAATAAAATGAATAAACATAATAATAAATGATATCCATTGCCTTTCGTTTATATTGATTCTTCAGAAACTAATCTTAGGCTAAAACATGTCGTATAGATAACATATTATAGAATAATACATTTTAAATCAAAGATATATAATAGTATGCTTAGCCTAGCATAAGTTTCTTGTTTTATTATAAAATAAGTGTTAGAATAGGTTACCAAGTTTAAGTAGTGTTACTTAAAGTTATATATTTGTGGTTAAAAGACGTTTTAATTCGTTTTCTAGCAAAACGCCTTAAAATACGAATAAATAAAAACAACTTTTTATTAGCGAAAAAGGAGGAAAAATATGTTCAAATTAGTATCAAAATTCAAACCAAGCGGAGACCAGCCAGAGGCAATAAAAGAGTTAGTTGAAGGTATTAAAGAAGGCAAGAAAACCCAGGTTTTACTAGGCGCGACAGGGACTGGAAAGACTTTTACCATGGCTAATGTAATCTCCCAAGTTAATAAGCCAACTTTAATCCTTGCTCACAATAAAACTCTAGCAGGACAATTATACTCAGAGATGAAAGAACTATTCCCAGAGAACAATGTAGAGTACTTCGTTTCGTATTATGACTATTATCAACCAGAAGCATATGTTCCAAGCACTGACACTTATATTGAAAAAGATTCGTCAATAAATGATGAAATAGATGAACTTCGCCATGCTGCCACTTCAGCTTTACTTTCATCAAAAGATACTATAGTAGTTGCTAGTGTTTCATGTATCTATGGTATTGGAGAAGTAGAAGAATATAAAAATAAAATGTTAACTCTAAGAGTAGGAGAAGAAATAGAAAGAAATGAAGTACTAGTAAAACTTGTCGAAATGCAATATGCAAGGAGTGATTTAGACTTTCATCGCGGTACTTTTAGAGTAAGAGGAGATATTTTAGAAATAATCCCTACTAATCAAAATCAAACAGGTTATAGAATAGAATTCTTTGGTAGTGAAATAGATAGAATTAGTGAAATAGATGTTTTAACAGGAAC
>CALVTA010000087.1 GCA_944359735.1 uncultured Bacilli bacterium
TTCCCTAACACTTCGTCGATACCTACGCGTGTAGTGGACTTGCACCACCTAGCGATATGCCATGCACGGCACACAACGAAAACAAAATACGAGCAATCGCTCGTATTTTTTATTTTATCAAAAGACCAATAGGACAATGATCACTACCAAAAATATCAGGATAAATGAAACTATCTAAAACATGAGAAATAAACGACTTTGACACGACAAAGTAATCAATTCTCCATCCAATATTTTTTTTCTCTTACACCCTTACGATAACTCCACCAAGTATAAGCATCCCTTTTTTCTGGATATAAATAACGAAAAGTATCAATAAAGCCATGATCTAACAGTTCACTAAATTTACAACGTTCTTCATAAGTAAATCCCACATTTCCAATATTAGACTTGGCATTACGAATATCAATTTCTTGATGTGCAACATTCATATCACCACAAAAAACTACTGGCTTATCTTCTTCTAATTTTTTAATATATGCTAAAAACAAATCTTCATAACGCATACGAGACTCCATCCTAGATAAATCTCTTTTTACATTAGGTACATAACAATTAACCAGATAAAAGTCTTTAAACTCTAACGTAATATTTCGTCCCTCATCATCATACTCACTATCCCCTATTCCATAATGAACAGAAATAGGTTCTACCCTAGTATAAATCAATGTACCAGAATATCCTTTCCTTTTCGCTGGATATAAATATATATGATATCCTTCTGGTCGAAAATCAAATTGTTCTTCATTTGCTTTTACTTCTTGCATACAAAATATATCACAATGAGTATCACAAAAAAACTCCTCAAGACCTTTCTTTAAACAAGCTCTAATGCCCGCTACATTCCAAGATATTATTTTCATGTTAACTCCTCCTTCACCTGATATAAAAACGGACTAAAAACAGTAGGTAAAGCATACTTCTCTTCTATAGTAGCAATTGAAGAAAACAAATTTGGACAAGAAACACTTTCTAAAAAGACAATATATGCCCTCATTTTCCACTTTTTATGTGTAAAAACATGCGTATACCGAATACTAGGTTTGATATCACAAACAACTCCATACTCCGCTCCATACTTCCTAACTTCTTTGATACCAAGACTTCCCTCTACATTAGGAAACTCATATAAATTATGTAATAATCCAGAACTCTTTCTTTTTCTAACAACCGTTTTACCATTCCAAACAGGAATAATTACAGTAATATCTACTTCTTCTTTTTCCTTAAGATCATCCTTTACAGGAAACATAAAATAGTTTTTATTTTGAAAAGAAAGGCATGCATCCCGAAGCGGACAAATACTACACTTAGGAATACCATTAGGAAGACAAATAACCTCTCCTAACTCCATAAGCCCTTCATTAAAACTACCTGCATCATCTGGTATAACTTCTTGTAACTTTCTTCGAATCATCTTCCTAGTAGAATCTTTAGAAATATTAGAATTATCATTCCAAAACCTAGTAAATATCCTCATCACATTACCATCAACTGTAACTTCTTTTTTAGAAAAACAAATAGAAGAAATGGCACTAGCAGTATATTCCCCAATACCAGGTAAAGAAAGAATATCCTCATAATTAGTAGGAAACTTTCCATCATACTTTTCCATGATAATAATAGCTGCCTTCTTTAAATTACGAGCCCTGTTATAATAACCTAGTCCTTCCCACAACTTCAACAACCAATCTTCATCTACCCTAGCCAAAGAAGAAATATCAGGTAACGCTTCCATAAAACGATAATAACCCTTTAGCTTTATACGATAAATTTTTATCTCTTAAGTGATAATTAGACATAACAGTATAGTTATTATTTTTTTCTATTTTAAAAACTGACATCTTTACACCTCCTAACATTTACAAAATCAAATCAAAATAAAAACTGATTTAGTTTATAGTATCTAAATCAGTTGAATTAACACAAAAATGGCGTCCCTGGGGTGACTCGAACACCCAATCTTTCGCTTAGGAGGCGAAGGCATTTTCCTATTATGCTACAGGGACATATACCTTAATCTTAACAAATAAATATCAAAATTAAGGTAATTTTTCAAAACTTTATTGTTTTTTTTAAAGATAAAGACAAATTTTCGCGACTATTTTGCGACTATCTTATTTCTTTAAATTCTGTCCTTCCTCGTAAAATAAAGGTTTCTAATACATTTTCCTTTATTTTAAACAACCCCTTAGGAGGCGATTGCATTTTCCTGTTATGCTACGAGGACATAATTTCATAACTTATTTTAAACATCCTCCTAAGAATTTTTTATTAAAAAACTTTTAGGAGGTGTTGTTTCATCTGTTGAATCAGAGGAATAAACTAAAAAGATACTTATATTTTAACACTTTTTTAAATATTTGTTAAGTTATAGTTTAGTTAAAATTATACCTATCTTATCAGCATAAAATAATTGTCATTATTCATTAAAGATTCTCTTATTCTAACCTTATCTTTATAAGGTCCAAACCAAAACCAAGTGAGCAGTAAAATGATAATTATTATAAAAGTAATATTAATAATATATTTTCTAATTAATAAGTCTCTCATATAATCACCCTTTAAATTAATGCCTATTGTATCATTAATCTTCTAATTAAACAAGACTATCAATGATTTTATCTAGTTCCTCTTGTTCTTCTTTATTACTATTATCAGTGTCAAGGTCTTTATCAAACCAGTCTGGAAGAATCTCTTCCTTAGCTATTTTTTTAGAAATTGTTTTATTTTTAGTTGTTGTACTAGCTACTTTTTTCATCTTCTTATATTCTTTTTCAGTTAATTTCATTGCTTCTTCAACAGTCTCAATATTAAGACGTTTCCATTGTCCTGCTATTGTCTCTAGATAGTTACGATTTAGTTTTTGATCGTTAATTTTCAAAGCATATGATATTAAAACATTAACAACACCAGCGCTTAGTTTTTGATCAAGCATTAAATCTTCAATTAATCTCAAATCTCTTTTTGTTGGTTCTGCACCTTTATACTTACTTTTTAAATAATTATAGGGACTGGTATTTTCAAATGTATAGGCCATTTTTGCCCATTTAGAAGTATCTCCTTCTGGTTTTTTTAAATAATCAGGTTGTTTTTGATAAATTAAAGTTGGAAGACTTCCTACATTTTCAAATGAATAATAATTGCGACAGTTTTTTCTTAAAAGGGTTTTATCAATTAATCCTTTTTCCGTAAGTGATGCTCTTACCAAGCCCCCCATTCTCTCTGTATCAATATTGTAAACTAAGGAAAGGTTATTAATTAATTTTTTTACATCTTCAGTAAAACACCTGTTGCTAACTAGCCCTGTAGGAATAGAAGCAATCAAAAGGTTAAAATCTATCATATTATCAAGAATAATTTCTGATTCAGTTCTCTTTTCAATATCTTCTATTACTTCAAAAGGTTTTAATGTGCTACTTTTAAATACTTCATTAAATTTATGGCTTATATCTTCATAATCATTCAATCTAACTCTTGGTATTTTAAACATTTCTTGACGTTTATCATATTCTTTTTTACCAATATTATTGTATAAAACAATATTAAGGATGGGATGATTAAAAAAATCATTGGCACTAATTGGGGAGTATAAAAGATAAACATAATTATTAACATTACCTTTTTTAAAGTATGTTTTTAATAAACCAACAGCCTCTAATTTTTCTCTTGCTATCATAATATCTTCAAGACGCAATTGCATAATACTCATTAGATGATGATGTGTTAAGTCATTACTAATTCTATTTAATTCATCTAAATCATCTACTAGTGTTAAATAAAGACTGATGGCAGTATAACCAATTATTGGTTGATAAAGCATTGTTAAAAGGCGTCTATCTTCTGCATGAAGAACAGTCTTATTAACAACAATATAAGTATCTGCCGGTAAAATTGTTAAGTTCTTCATGATGATCACTTCCTAAAAAACAGTATAAATTATAATTGTAGAAAATGCTACTAAAAATTAAATATATTGATTTTTTTTATTATTGAACATAAGAAATAAAATAAATTTTATTTCGCCCTTGTCGTTACCTCCAAGGATTCCTATTTCATAGATAGAGTATCCTCTATTCT
>CALVTA010000088.1 GCA_944359735.1 uncultured Bacilli bacterium
CTTTAATAATTAAACCTTTCATTATTTTTCTCCTTTCACTATTAATAACATAATATCTTCTAATGTTGCTTTATCAACGACTAAATTAGAGTTATTTTTCTTAACTTTTTTCTTATCATTAACTAATACTTCATAGTTATATTTATTTTTACGATAAGATATTATATCTTCTTTAGAAATCTTCTTGAAGTCACTATCATTACATTTAACTATTCCATAATTATCTAAGATATCATCTTTTTCTTTATCAAAAACTAATTTACCATTATCTATAAAGATTATATAATCAGCAATAGATTCAATATCACTAGTTATATGGGAAGAGAATAAAATACTGTTCTCTCCATTTTCAATAAAATCTAGAAAGATATCTAATATTTCTTTTCTAACAACAGGATCTAATCCACTAGTTGGTTCATCTAATATTAATAGTTTAGGATGATGAGTAAGAGCAGTTATTATTTCTAGTTTTTTCTTCATACCTTTAGATAAGTTTTTTATTAACATATTTTCATTTAAGGAAAAGTCTTTTAGGTATTTAAAGAATAATTTTTCGTCCCAGGTATTATAGATATTTTTCATAATAGAGTTAATATCTTTTACTCTAATAACTTCAGGAAAGAATGAATCATCTAAAACGACACCAATGTCTTCTTTTACTTTACTATTTAAAGTTTTATTAAATATTAAAATATCTCCTTTATCTTTTTTTATTAAATCTAATAATAGTTTAATTAAAGTAGTTTTTCCTGCTCCATTTTCTCCTATTAGACCAACAATGCTTCCTTTCTTTATATCAAGAGTAATATTATTTAGTTTAAAGTTATCATAAGTTTTTGTTAAATTATTAACTTTAATTATATTATCCATTGTTATCCTCCTTCAAAGCATTAAGTATCTCTAATACTTCATCATAACTAATATGATAAGTATCAGCAATAGTTAAAGCTTCTTCTAAGTTTTCTTCTATTTTCTTTAGTATTTCTTCTTTACGATAGTTTTCACTTTTATTTTTAACAAAGTAGCCTTTAGTAGCGACTGCTTCAATAAAACCATCTTTTTCTAATTCTTCATAGGCTCTTTTAGTTGTAATATTACTTATTCGAAGATCTTTAGCAAGAGTTCTAATAGAAGGTAAGGCCTCTCCTCCTACTAAGTTACCATTAAGTATCTCTCTTTTGATATTATCAACTATTTGTTGGTAGATTGGTATATCACTACTATTACTGATAATTATCTGCATTTAATCACCGCTTTTCTTTCTTTGTATATATACAGTATATACAGTTATTATATGTTTGTCAATATAAAAAGATACTATTTTGTTTTAACAGTATCTTTAACATAATTATCTATAATATATTTTAAGTCCTCTATCGCTTTATCAATATTAAAAGTACCATTACCAACTGGATAATAGACAGGAAATATTTTATAAGTCTTACTACCTACTTCTTTTTCAAAGTATTGTTTTCTACACGCTCCTACTGATATTTTCTTATTTAAAATAATTGATGAAACTTGATTACCAAAAGTAATTATTATTTTAGGTTTAACTATATCTATTTCTTGTTCTAAAAGTCCAAGATAACTTCTTAAGACTTCATCTTTTAGAGGTCTTGCATCTATTTGTGTGCATTTACCTAGGTTTGTTATGAAGTAGTTATTTCTTTTAACCTCATCATAGACTTTGTTAGCAAAGTCATAATCCCAGTCTTTAGGTTTCTTTTCATTTATTTCATCTAAAAGACTTTTATCGAAAAGATTAATGGCTGTAAATAGTTTCCAAATATTTTTAGTTCCAAGCCAAGGAGCCTTTAAACCTTTCCAAGTTTTAGGACTTGCAATGTTTCTTCCAGTTGGATTCATAAAAACAAATAATATATCTGGATTATTAGATTCTCCTCCATTATAGATAGAATCAAGTGTCTTATCACCATATTTATTCTGTAACTTATTATATTCTTTATATAACTTTTTAAACTTTTCTTCCATAAGGTTAACCTTTCTATTTTTATATAAAACTTATATAGTTTAGAATTACTGTTACAATTTACTTATACTTACATTATATCATTTAATACATTAATTTTTTAGCTAGGCTTAAAATTTTACTTTTAATAAAATTAGTTTTAGTTTGTTCTTTAGGTTTATGATAGCTTTCTAAAACTCTATTGTTTTTTTCTGTTGTTTTTTCATCTCGGCTATATAGAATATCATCAAACTTATCATCTATTAGAGAAAACATATCAGTAGTTGGATAGATAAACCTAGAGTTTCCACGTTTAAATTCTAAAGTACATCTCCACAACCATATACAAGAACTATTTGATGTTCTGTACAAACATCTATTAAAGAAATCTTGTAAATGCTCATCTTGATTATTCTTATAACTTTTACACATATCCATATATTTATGAATTTCTTCACTATATTTTTGATACTGTTCATCATCTCTAGATTCACTTTCTGGTGTTGGTCCTTCAATATTTTTTCTTGCTGCAATAAATTTATATATGTCTGTATTTTTTAATGTATCTGAAGATAATATTCTAACATCATCAATAGAAAAAATATCATTATATGTATTAATATCTGTTATAAAACCAAAACTAGTATCAATTACAGTTTTAATGTCATCATTATTAATAACTAAAAAAGTATGTTCATATTCATCTATTTTATTAGAATTTTTTTCGTTATAATGTGCAGTATAATTTCTTAAATTGCAGGTATAAATCTCAAATTCTTTAAAACATAGGCTTAAGGCAATGGCACAAGCGTGGCATCTTCCATTTGACATTGTTGATTTTAATAATTCTTTAACTTTAATACCTAAAAAATGGTAATCTGGTAAATTATTAAGAAAACTAGCATTATATTTAGCTCTTTGTATTTCATAAGGTCTGTGCCAATCATCTTTTATTAAACCATTCCACCAACCTGCACCTTTTTTATACATTAAATAATCATAGTATACAATCTTATCATTTTCTTGAGCATCTAATTTTTTTACTTCATATATACTCATTATAAATCCCCCTTAAGTTGGTATCTATAATATCACAATATTCTTTAGAAAACAAGTATACTAGTATGTCAGTGGTTAAACTTTAGTATAGATTTTATCCTTTTCTTCTTCATTACACTTAATTAAATATTCTTTATATAAATCACTAGGAATAACTTCTTGAGGTATTTTAATCTCTTTTATCTTTTGAAACATTTCTTGCATCTTTTCAAGACCTATTTTATTTTTAGCATCTTGCATTTTAGATGGTGTTAAATCATATCTTAAATATAATTGCTCATATAAGAATTGATCTTTTGTTTCGAAACTAAGTTGTCCACTTGCATTTACAAAATCAATATGAAAATAAGTCCAAGCATTATCTACTTTTAATACATAATGTATTTTTTTAGATAGATTTAATACCTGTTCATTTTCAGTATAAAAATCTAGTAGTTCTTCTATATTACCATCATATTTTTCAATATCATAGAATTTTAAGGAGTCATTATCTACCCTTTTCCTAGCATTAAAATTACTTACAAAGAAGTTTTCATCAAAATTATTTCTAAACTGTTCTTCGGTTATACTTTCTTTTCTTTCTATATCAATAATTATATATCTATAGATATTTAATTTTAAAATTAAATACTTTTTTTCATTATGATTTAATAATTTAATATCATCTATACTGCTATATTTATCAAAATACTCAATATTATTTTCACATAAAGTATGTAGTTTATTCCAAACTTCAGGGATAAATGATAACTTATCGACTAATTCAGTTGCATTAAGTCCTTCTTCTACTTCAAAATATTTTGTAAATAGTTTATTTCTTAACTCTTCTTTATCAGAATTATTTTGCATATTCTCACTTCTTTCCAAGTAAGTTTATTTTAACATAAAAAGAAGCCTATTTCCTAGACTTCTCGGTTCTTCGACATTAAAGGGTGCTGAGTAAATTTTCAGCATTCTTTTTTTGCTGGTCTAAAAAGATTAGTAACAA
>CALVTA010000089.1 GCA_944359735.1 uncultured Bacilli bacterium
AACCGAAGAAAATCATTTTAATCTCAAAAAAAGATAGATTTTTAAATCTCTCTATCTTCTTAAGTTAATAACATTGGGATTTTTTCTTTTTTTATAAGTTAAGAAGAATATTAGGATGGCTCCTATTGCATAGATATTTATCCAAGGTAGAAAATTACCACCTCTCCAATAGATTTCTTTCATTCCACTATTAAAATAATAAAATATAACTTCATATAAAAAACCAAAAATTCCAGCTATTACTATTATTAAACAAAATACTCCTAAAATAGTACTTTTATCGAAATTATGATCTTTATTTAGATATTCTTTGTATTTTTCTATCATACTATCTACTTCCTTATTTATATTTTAACATATACTTATTATAATAAAAAATCATATTGGATAGAAATACTTAATTTTATAAAAAAATAAGGTTTTAGAAAGAAGCATTATAATTTTTGTGTATATTCTATGAAAGAAAAATAATAAGTTTGTGTGATTTAATATGTCTATAAGCTGATAAAAAGGTTACAGTAGACAGAAGATTAATTAATATCATAATTAGAAGGATAGAGTGTTGGAATATACAATATCATGTAAAGTATAAAATAAAGAAATATTTTGATAAGTTATTAGGACTTGTTTCTTAGTATAAAAGATAACTTGTAGAAATTCATTATCAATTATGATATGATAACTTTAATGGAGGTGTTATTATTTTATTACGGTACTATTTGGAACAATTAGACTATAAAAATATACCTGTATTTTTAAAAAAATATTTAGAGTGTCCATCTTTAATTAGATTAATGAAGGTAGGATATTTTTGTGGAATGGATTTTGCTTCTAAAAGTGTTTATGATTTTAGTGAATATATTAGTAGATTTGCTCATTCTTTGACGACAGCTTTATTAACATATAAAGTGACTAAAGACAAAACTAGTTCTATTGCAGCATTATTTCATGATGTTGCTACTCCTTGTTTTTCTCATGTTATTGATTATATGAATGGAGATTATGAGAAACAAGAAAGTACAGAAGAGTTTACAGAATATATCATTAAAAATGACAAATATTTACTTGAATGTTTAAAGGAGGATAATATAGATGTAGATGATATTATTAACTTTAAAAAATTTAGTATTGTTGATAATGATAGACCGAAGTGTTGTGCTGATAGATTAGATGGTGTTATATTAACAGGTTTTTCTTGGACTAAAAATATTACTAAAGAAGATATTAAAAATATAGTAAGTGATGTTAGAGTATTTAAAAATGAAGATAATGAAGATGAAATTGGTTTTAGTAGTAGAATTATTGCATCTAAAGTGGTTGATGTCAATAAAAATATTGATTTGTATTGTCATACTAGTGAGGATAATTATATGATGCAGTTACTTGCTACTATTACAAAATTATCTATTGATAAAGGATATGTTACTTGTGATGATTTATATAAAAATAATGAGGCGGAATTATTTAATATATTAAAAAATAGTAAAGATAAAGAGTTGCGAGAAAAAATTTATCTTTTTGAAAACATAGATATAAATGTTATTCCTAAAACAGATATTCCTAATGTTAAAATTAGAACTTTAAGGCCATTAGTTAATGGTAAAAGATATTAGTAGCTTTATTTTGTTTTGTCTGATATGATTTTATGTATGGAGGAAAATATGAAAAAATATCGTTGTACTATTTGTGGTTATATTTATGATGATGCTAAGGAAAAGGTAAAATTTGAAGATTTATCTGATGATTGGAAGTGTCCTGCTTGTGGAGCTCCTAAGAGTTTATTTGAAGAAGTTAAAGAAGAAAAAGAGGAAGTAAAGAAAGAATCAAAGAGTTCTGCAATAGAAGAAACAAGTGATTATTTAAGGGAATTATCTAATTACGAAATTTCTTTGATTTGTTCTAATTTAGCTAGAGGATGTGAAAAACAGTATTTAGATGAGGAGAGTGTTTTATTTAAAAAATTATCTAAATATTATGAAGACTTAGAAGATAATAAAAAGGGTAGTTTAGATGATGTTATTACTTTATTAGATATTGATATTAATAACTTTAGTAAATCTATGGAAGTGTTTTCTGAGTATGAAGATAGAGGTGCTAAAAGGGTTATTAATTGGGCTAGTAAGAGTACTAATATTATGAAAGTAGTTTTAGATACTTATAAAGAAAAAGGAATTGATTATATTAAAAGCACTAAAATATGGGTTTGTGATATATGTGGTTTTGTCTATATAGGAGATAATCCTCCTATGGTTTGTCCTGTTTGTCGTGTTCCTAGTCTTAAGATATTGGAGGTATGCTAATATGAGTGCAAAAAGTGAGAGATATGCTTATAGAGATTTAAAAATATGTACTAAGGATTGTTTATGTCTTTTTGTATGTCCAACAGGCGCAACTGATAATGAAACAGGGCAGATAGATTTTGATAAATGTATTGGTTGTGGAGCCTGTGCAGCTTCTTGTCCATCTAAAGCGATTAGTATGTTACCTAGGGTTTATCCAAAACAAAAAGTAAAAGAGAAACAAGTAATTAGTGAGTTATTTAAACTTGCAGATAGTAAGATAGAACAGATTAAGGTTTTAAAATATCTTATGAGTAAATCAAGCAATGATGATGAAAAACGTTTATATAAAGCTTTGATTCATTCTACTAAAGTTATAGTAGAAGATTTATTTCGAGAAGCAGGGTATATGTTACCTCAGTCATCTAATACTAAAAAACTTTTAATTAGTCTTAAAGGTAAAGATGAAGAAGCAGATAAAATTATTGATAAATTATTGAATAGACTTGAAGTAAATGATTAGAGGGATAAAATGACAATAGAAGATGTTTATAGATATATGATTAGTGGTTATTTTGGAGTTATGGAGATGGATTCTTATAAGTTAAAAGAATATGTTTTAGCAGATGTAAAACAATATATTAAAGACTATATGAATCAAAATCCTAGTAAAAACTTTAACTTAGATGAAGAGATTCAAAATATTAAAGATAATATGCCTGTTAAGACTAAGTTGCAAGATGCTTTACTTGTTTTAAATAAAATGGATAATGCACCAATGGATTTAATTTTAGATATTAAGCATAGATTAAAGACTCTTAAAGATTAAAAATTATACTTAATGTATAGTTTTTTTCTTTTTTACCCATATTAATGTTGGGAGGAAAAAGATATGGAAAATAATTTTAGTGCAGTACCTAATATGATTAGTTGTAAGGATTTGGATTATCTAAGTGATATGTTTAATTGGAACTATGGCGCTTATAAGAGTAGTTGTAATGCTATTAATAGTGTAAGTGATAGTGAAATTAAAGATATGCTTAATAAAGCTAGTAATGTATTTCAAGGTAATATTAGTAAGATATTAAATATCTTAAATGAAGGAGGTAACAATGAATAATAATCTGATAAGTAACTCTAAAGTAGAAGTACCTACTGGTATGGCTTTAAATGATAAAGACTATATTTCTTCATTACTTAGTACTTTAAAACAGTTAGTTAAAGACTATGCTGTTATATTAACAGAAGTATCTAATGAAACATTATATAGTCAATATAAAGAGATGTTTGATACTTATTCTTCATTACAAAGAGAAACTTATGAACTTATGTTTCGTAAGGGATGGTATGTATTAGAGAAAAGCGATGCTAATAAAATATCTAATAAATATCAAATTTTAAATCAGGAATTTATGGATTTGAATGGATAAAGAAAAACAGTGTGTTCACCAATGTTATTAACTTAAGAAGATAGAGATTTAAAAATCTATCTTTTTTTGATAGAATAAAATAAAGAATAAAAGA
>CALVTA010000090.1 GCA_944359735.1 uncultured Bacilli bacterium
CTTCCCTAACACTTCGTCGATACCTACGCGTGTAGTGGACTTGCACCACCTAGCGATATGCCATGCACGGCACACAATGAAAAGAAACTCTAATTTCTAGAGCTTCTTATTAATAAGTTAAAGCAGAACCTAAGATAATAGCTAATAAAATATATAGTACTATAATAATAATATAACTATTTCTTGGTCTTGTAGGACAGCAACTAGTTGTTACTGTTTGATTATTAGAACAAGACATTTTTACACCTCCTTATAATATTTTAGATATAGGCACCTATAATTATAACTAGTAAAATGAAAAGTACTAAAACTATAGCACTTGATGAATTGCAATTACCCATAACTTAATCCTCCTTTTTTTCTAGTGTTCACATTATTCTATGGTAAACATTAAAAAAGTGTGCTAAAAATAACCTATTTTATTTGCAACTTGGCTTAGTTAATGCTATGATATTTATTGAATCAATTAAAAACATTAGGAGGAATTTTAAATATGAAAAAAATTGTTAAAGTAACTACTATTGCTTTTGCAGTTTGTCTTTTAGCTACAGGATGTGGAAGCAAAGCTGAGCTTAAAAACAATCATACTGTTGTTAAAACTGATGAAGGCAAAATTACTGCTGACACTCTATATGAAAGTTTAAGAGATAAATATGGTATTAGCGTTCTTGTTGATATGATTGATCATCAGTTATTTGATGAAAAATATAAGACTGATGATGTAGAGAAGGAGACCATAAACTCACAAATTGAACAGATGAAATCACAGTATAATAATGATGAAGATGCATTTAATGCTGCTATTACTCAGTATTTAGGTGTTGAAGATGAAGATGAACTTCGTGATATGTTATCTTTAGAATATAAGAGAAACTTAGCAATTGAAGATTATGTAAAAAATAGTGTTACTGATGATGAAATTCAAAAATATTATGATGATGAAGTTGTTGGTGATATGAAAGTTAGACATATTTTAATTAAACCTGATACAAATGATGACATGTCTACAGAAGAAAAAAATGAAGCTGAAGATAAAGCGAAAAAAGAAGCTGAAGATTTAATCAAACAATTAGATGAGGGAGCTGATTTTGAAAAACTTGCTAAAAAATATAGTGATGATACTGGTAGTGCTAGTGATGGTGGTTTAATTGATTATTTTAATAAAGACGATAATATGGATGAAGCTTTTTTAAATGCTTCTATTGATCTTGAGGAAGGCAAATATACAAAAGAGCCTATAAAATCTAGTTATGGTTATCATATTATTTTAAAAGTTGATCAAAAGAAAAAACCAAAATTAAAGGAAGTCAAAGATGACATCATTGAAGAAATTGCAACTGATAAGTTAAATAATGATGCAACACTTAGATATAATGCTTTAATTGAGATTAGAAAAGAGTCTGGTATTGAATTTAAAGATGATAGTTTAAAAAAAGATTATGATGATTTAATGAATCAATTAATTGAAAGTGCTAATACTACGGCTAATTCATAATAACTAAAAGAAGTACATTTTTGTTACTTCTTTTTTGACAAATTAATGATTTTTTATATAATATATACTATGTTGAAAGAAGGGATAATATTATGAAGATACAATTAGATGAAGAAACTAAAAAAAGATTAATTATGATGCACAAGCAGGTAAAAGAAGATTTTAAAGAATTTCCTTATATTAAAACTACTGAAGACTTCTTTATTTGGAGAGAGCAAATTAAACTACAAGTAGAAAAAAGGATTAAAGGGACTAAGGAACAAAATAATAATGAATATAAAAAATATTTACGTAATAAAATTATAGAAAATGAAATTAAAGGTAATAGTTCTCTAGAATTATTAAATGATTGGTCCAAGTGTTATAGAATGATTGATAGAGCTAAAGCTAGTTTATATATGGCCAAGGCTCATTATGGAATTTTAGATAGTGATAATCGCAAAATAAAAGCTACTATTATTTTACATCAACATCTTGTAAAACAAGGTAAAGCTAATGTTGATGAACTATTTGGAATTTTACAAAGCAATGAAAATGATCTTAACTTATGGGTTAATTATCCACTTAAACAAAGGACTATTAATACTCCTTATGAATTTGAAAAGGTTATCGTAAAAGAAGAAGAATATACTCCTTGGCCTGCAATTTTGTTTGTTACTTTACTCAAAGCTTATGGAGTGGATGGAAAAGATCTGTTGACAGTGGGAAAAACAGCAGAAAATCTATCAAAATCATATATAAGAGAAATTGAGTATGAACATAAAAAAGCTTTTAAAAAATATATCTATAATAAATAATAAGGAATAGAACACGATATTCTATTCCTTATTCTTCTGGCATTCTGAAGCCTAGATTATACATTTTTTGTCTTATCTTATATTCTAATTCTTTACCAGAGTATTTTTTACTTAGTTTTTTATAATACTTTTGATATTCTTTTTTAGCAATATCATTGTCATCTTTTATAGAGATAGACTCTAATATCTCTTTAATCGTGGTTTGATGGAAGCCATTATTAGTAAAATCTTGTAGCAGTTTTTGTTTTAAAATTTTTGCACTTTTATTATGATTAGAACCTATCTTCTTTAAGATAAGTTTTTTTAGTTTTTCTTCTTCTACTTCTCTACTATATTCTTTTAATGCTTCCTCATAATCTTCTTCACTTATACCCTTTTTTTCTAATTCTAAAGCTATTCTTTTAGGTCCTTTAGTAGTTGTTACTATATTATTATGGACATAACTTCTAGCATAATTCTTATCATTTATATATTTTTGTTGTTCTAATCTTTTTATTGTTTTTTCAATATTTTCTTTATTGTAACCTCTCTCACTTAAATATTTTTTAATTTCTTCTTTTGTTTTTATAGTTCTTTTAAGTAAACTTAAAGCTAAATAGTAGCTTTCATAATTTTTATTATCATTAACTATTTCATTAAATTCCTTTTCTTCTATAAATTTGGTAATAAGCAATTCATATTTTAATATTATTTCTTCGTAAAAATCATAGCTATTAAAATTATCAAAATAAAGTGTATATAATCCGTTTGGTCTTTTTTTAAATTTTTCTATTTTCACAGGTTTCACCTCTTATTTTACTATATTAGACATTAAATTCTAAGTCAAGAAAAAAATAACTGAATTTATTTTGACTCAGTTATTTTTATTTTACCTTCTAAAATTTCCTCTAGAGCTCTGCCTATATTTTTTTGACATTTGTATTCATTTAGAGCTAGTTGATAATGTTCATCTTTAGTAATTTCTCTACTTCGGCGAGCAGCTATATGTACTAATTCATATTTAGAACTTACAATATTTAGTAATTTATCAATAGATGGGTATATCACTTGTATCACACTCCTTATTATTATCTTATAATTATAAAGAATATTTTACAAGTGTTGTGACACAATTAGACACATTAAGAGTAACTATTCAGACTATGAAAAAAACAAAGTGTAAAAAGTAGTGTCAACGATGCTGCTTTTTTCAATTATATATGA
>CALVTA010000091.1 GCA_944359735.1 uncultured Bacilli bacterium
CACCTGGTATAATTTCTAGAACTTTACCTTCAACTTCAATAACATCATCTTTAGCCATCTTTTCACTCTCCTGTTAATATTAGAACTCCATCATTAGTAATTGCAATTGTATGTTCAAAATGCGCTGCTAATGATGAATCTTCTGTAACTACTGTCCACTCATTATCTAAGATATAGATATCTGGACTACCTAAAGTTAACATTGGTTCAATGGCAATAACCATGCCATCTTTAATTTTAGGTCCTGTTCCTTTTGAACCATAGTTTGGAACATCAGGTGCCTCATGAACACTTGTTCCTACACCATGGCCAACAAGCTCTTTGACGACACCAAGATTATGTTTTATAGCATATTGTTCAATAGCATAACCTATATCCCCAATACGAGCTCCTACTTTTGCTTGTTTGATACCTTCAGATAAAGCTTTTTCTGTATGCTCAAGAAGATATTTAGCATCATCACTGACGTTTCCTACTGTATAAGTCCACGCTGAATCACCATGATAACCTTTATAACAAGCACCAATATCAATAGAAATTATATCACCGTCTCGTAGTTTCCTATCACTCGGGAAACCGTGAACTACTTCATCATTAATACTTATACACAAAGTATAGGGAAAACCTTCATACCCTTTAAATGAAGGAGTAGCATCATGACTTCTAATGAATTCCTCAGCCAGACGATCTAATTCTATTGTTTTTATACCAGCTTTAATAAAGGGACGTAAATATTGATGTGTGAGATAGACAATATGTCCAGCTTGTTTTAACAATTCTATTTCTCTTTTACTTCTTAAAGTAATCATTTTTACATTCCCTCTTTTAAAACTTCATCTATTTTTTTTGCAATATTAGTGACAGTATCATCACCGTTGATTACATATAATATACCTTTTTCTTTATAATAGTCAAGTAGTGGTTTAGTTTTTTCTATATATAAGTTATATCTTTGCTTAAATGATGTAATATTGTCATCATTTCTTTGATATAGTCTACCATTACATTTATCACAAATCGATTCAACAGTTGGTTTTTCTAGGTTAGAATTAATGTTATAAACTGTACCACAATCTTTGCATATACGTCTTCCTGTAATTCTTTTCTCTAAGGTGTCTAAAGGTATATCAAGCATTATTACATATCCTAATTCCTGATGTAATTTTTTTAATATTTCATCATATTTATAGGCTTGTTCTATATTTCTTGGAAAACCATCTAAAACATAACCATTTTTACAGTCTTCACAAGACAAACGTTTAGTTAATAAATCGTATGTAATTTCGTCTTTTACTAAGCCTCCGTTTGATAAAACTTCGGCAATATATCTACCTAATTCGGTATCTTTTTTTGACTCTTCTCTAAATATATCACCTGTAGATATATGTGGAAGATTATATTTATTTTCAATAATAGCACTTTGAGTACCTTTACCAGCAGCTGGTGGAGCGATAAAAATTATATTTTTCATCTTCTACTATAACCTTTCTTATAATTTCTAGAAAGAAGACTTCCTTCTATTTGTTTATAAGTTTCTAAAGCAACTCCAACAACTATTAATAATCCTGTTCCACCAATACTTACACTTGTAGGTAAGCTTGTGACGTTTGAAAAGATTATAGGCAAAGCCACAATAATTGCTAAGAATATAGAGCCTAGGCAAGTTATTCGTGCTAAAACTTTAGATAAATAAGTTTTTGTTTCATCTCCTGGTCTAATTCCTGGAATGTATCCACCACTTTCTTGAAGATTTTTAGCAAAATCCTCTGGTTTAAAAACCATATAAGTATATACAAATCCAAATAAGAATATAAATATTACATAGATTATAAATCCTACAGGAGTTGTATAAGTCAAATACTTTTGAACGAATAAACTAAAACTTTCATTATTTATAAGTCCAGCGATTATTCCTGGAATAGCCATTAGACTTGATGCAAATATCACAGGTACAACTCCGGCGGTATTTACTTTAATTGGAACATAAGAAGCAGCACTATTACCAAAGTTTGTTGACTTGTTTGCATATTGAATTGGAACTTTTCTTTCAGCCATTTGAACAAAAATAACACCAATAATAATTGCAAAATAAATAATAACAAAAAGTATAAATTTAACTACTCCCAAAGTTATTTCTTGTGCGCTCCCAGTAAACGTTACTAATCCTGTAAAAGCATCAATAAACATTTGTGGTAGCGTTGCAATAATACCGGCCATAATTATTAGACTTAACCCATTACCAACACCTTTTCTTGTTATTTGGTCTCCTAACCATAGAAGAAAAGCTGTACCTGCTGTTAAAACTATTGATATATATATATAATCTGTTGCAGTTGCAGTTTTTCCTAAAAACATAAACGAAAAGGCATAACCTTGAATAAGGGCAAATAATATTCCCATATAACGCGAATATGTGTTGATTTTTTGTCTACCTACATGACCTTGTTTATTTAACTCTTGAAAATAGGGAATTAGTTCTCCTAATAGTTGCATAACAATAGTAGCAGTGATATAAGGCATAACCCCTAAAGCAAAAATTGAAAAATTTTGTAAAGCGCCTCCACCCATTGTATTAACTAATTCTAAAAAACCTAAATTTTTAGTAATACTATCAGTTCCAGGGACTTGAATAGTAGTTCCAATTATAAATATGGCAAGAGCTACTAAAGTAAACCCAATTCTTTTTAATAAATCTCTATTTGTAGGCTTAAACAATTGCTTTAATAGAGGCATTTTAGATCACCTCGGCTTTACTTCCTGATTCTTCAATTTTAGCTAATGCACTTTTTGAGAATCTATTAGCTTGAATTGTAATTTTTTTATTTAAAGTGCCATTACCTAATATTTTAATTCCATCTAATTGTTTTTTTATAATACCTTTTTCTTTTAATAATGCTGGAGTTACTACTGTTCCATCTTTGAATATATTTAAGTCTCCAACATTAATTGTTGCATATACTGTTTTAAAATCATGATTACTAAATCCTCTTTTAGGAAGTCTTCTATAAAGTGGTAATTGTCCACCTTCAAATACTGGCGAAACTCCGCCACCACTACGAGCATTTTGTCCTTTTTGACCACGTCCTGATGTTTTACCAAGTCCTGAACCACTACCGCGTCCTACTATTTTTTTACGGAAAGTAGCACCTTCATTTTTCTTTAATTCATGTAACTTCATTATCCTAAAATCTCC
>CALVTA010000092.1 GCA_944359735.1 uncultured Bacilli bacterium
TTTAAATTATCTACAAAGTATTTAGCATCTTCTCTACTTCCTACGGCAAGTCCATAATGAATAGGAATAGCATATTTTGGTTTAATTGTATTAGCAAGTTCTACCGCTTCTTCTCTATTCATTGTATAAGTTCCACCTACTGGTAAGAAGATAACGTCCGCATTAAGTTCTTTTAACTCTTCTATTACATCAGTATCTCCTGGTACGTAGTAAGTAATATCCTTTAAAGTTAAAAGATAACCAACATATCTAGCATCTTTTGGATGATAATCACGTCCTATATTATAAGAAGGTACAGTCTTAAAAGAAATGTTATCTAGTTTATAAGTCTTATTAGGTTCTACTCCTAATAAGTTTAAACTTTTATCTAACTTTTCAATAATACTAGATGGTCCAACTATTATAGTTTTTTCATTTGCAATATTGTTAATAGAATCTATATCTAAATGGTCCCAATGTGGATGAGTTATGAAAATATAATCTGCATTACTTATTTTTTCTTTTATATCATAAGGATCAAAATAAATAGTTAAGCCATCACTAATCTTAATACTACTCTGGCAATTTATAGATATATTATCTAGACTCTTAATCATACTTCTCACTTTACCTTTCTCTACCTTATTAATTATATCAATTTCTCTTAATATTTGGAATAAAAGAATAAAAAAAGTTCATATTAAAGATGAAAGGAATGATTTAAATGGATGAAAGTTTAGAAATTGTTAATCATATTTATAAAGATAGTGAAATGGCTATTTCTACTTTAACTAAGCTTAGCAATACTTTAGAGAAAAAGGATAATAAGATTAAAGATACTGTTGAAGATATCATCAAAGGTTATGAAAGATACTTTAAAGATGCTAAAAAGATATTAAATAAGAATAACTGCAAGAAAGAAAAGAATGGTCTTGTTTCTAAAGTTATGGCTAATATGGGTATTGATAAAGAAGTTAAAGATGATAATAGTGACTCTGCTATGGCTGATATGCTTATTAAAGGTGTATCTATGGGAAGTATTGATTTAGAGAAGAAGTTGAAGAAATATAAAGACAAAGAAATAGATGACAAGGTCTTAGACCTTGCTAATGACTTTAAGAATTTTCAAGATGATATTATTAAAAAATTAAAAGAATATTTGTAAAAGAAAACTACTGAGCATTTAAGTTCAGTAGTTATTTTAAAGCCATTTTTAATAAGTGTGGTGTCTCTTCTCCTATTTCTCCACCTATATTAGAGTATTTATCAGTAAAAATAATATCACCTTGTTCCATTAATTCACCTGTACTATCAAAATAAATTGCATTACTTGCAGGATCTACAATAGTATCACCACATTTAGCATAAGCATGGAAATGCCCTCCTACAGAGATATTGGGTACATAACTTACTACAGCATCATATTCTTCATTTTCTCTAACAAATTCTAATGTTCTATCAAAACACTCACGTGCTAATTTTTTATTAAAGATATATGATGATTTAGTATCTTTAAAATATTCCCTAGCTTTTCCTAATCTAATAGTTCCAATTGTTGTTTCTAATATCATTTTATTACTATTATTAGTTACTTTATTTATAAAGGGAACATCTTCTAGTTTAATTAAAGGATTAGTTGATAATGTCTCATAAATACATTCATTTAATAAAGCTTGGTAATTACACTTCTTTTGCTTTAAAAATAGTGCTATTTCATCTTTTTGACATTTAGATAATTCTACATAATTATAAAGAAAGGTATTTGGTAAATTTGATAACTCTTTATATGGTAAATCATAGTGCATTGCAAGACCTTTTAGATACTTTAATACTTGCCTTATAACTTCCATATTAGCTTCTGCCATTATCACTTCTTTAAATTCATAATCACTCATAACCTCATCCCCTTTTAGTGGCTATATTATACCATATTTTTACAAAAAAAGAAAGTCCTAGTTGGACTTATTGCTAAGTATAAAGTTATAAGAGTCTCTACACATATCTTCTATACCATATTCTGCTTTAAATCCTAGTTCTTTGTAAGCTTTAGTAGGGTCTGCGTAACATGCTGCGATATCTCCAGGGCGTCTATCTACTATTTTATATGGTACTTTAACATTATTTACTTTCTCAAAAGTATTAACTAAATCTAGAACACTATAACCCGTTCCTGTTCCTAGGTTATAATATTCTATACCTTTAAAGTTAACACTTTTCTCTAGAGCTTTTAAATGTCCTTTAGCAAGGTCAACTACATGAATATAGTCTCTTACTCCTGTACCATCATGAGTATCATAGTCATTTCCAAATATACTTAAAATTGGTAGCTCTTTATTTGCAACTCTAACAATATATGGCATTAAATTATTTGGTATACCATTAGGTTTTTCTCCTATCAAACCACTTTTATGAGCTCCTATTGGATTAAAATATCTAAGGACAATTATAGATAAATTCTTATCTGCTTTAGAAACATCCGCAAGTATTTTTTCAATCATTAATTTAGTTGTACCATAGGGATTTGTTGTAGATAGTGGAAAATCTTCTTTAATTGGTAATTCTTTAGGTGAACCATAAACAGTTGCACTTGATGAAAAGACAAAATTATGACAATTTTCTTCTTTCATAACTTCTAATAATGTAAGAGTTGAATCTAAATTATTACGATAATACTTTAATGGTTCACTAACTGACTCACCTACTGCTTTGTATCCTGCAAAATGAATAACAGCATCTATTTTATTTTCTCTAAATATTTCTTTTATCTTTTCTTTATCACAAACATCCATCTCATAAAATTTAGGCCTTTTAGAAGTTATTTGTTCTATCTTATCTAATACATTGATACTAGAGTTAGATAAATTATCTATAATAACAACTTTATAGTTTGCATTCAATAGTTCTACACAGGTATGACTTCCAATAAAACCTAATCCACCAGTTACTAATATATTCATTTATATCCTCCTCATATTTTTATGATACCATACATATAATATCTTAGAAAAGAAAATTTTCATATTTTACTTGACAAATTTTCCAGGATAAACGCATGAAATTTTAAATCATGTGTTTTTTTCTAATAATTTTGCGATATCATTTGTATTTAGTAGCTT
>CALVTA010000093.1 GCA_944359735.1 uncultured Bacilli bacterium
AAATCTACCCTTTTTTAGTACAATAGCTAATAATCTTGTTTTTTATTTAAGTATTTAGAATGCAATAGCATATTTTTTAACCTAATACTAAATTACTTATATAATCTACATTAAAGTTACTTAAAATAGGATATCTTGGTATTTTATAGGGATCTATACCCTTTTTTATTTTTGTAGAACCACCAATAAAAGCCATTTCAAAACCTGCTTCTTTTACTAAATTAATAGAATAATCACTATACTCATAGAAAGGAAAACAAAAGGCTTTAGTATTATTTAAAGTTTCCCTACTAAGCTTTAAATCATTTAAAATTTCTTCTCGTGGTAAACAGTTAATACCACCACCTTGACCAGTAGGACAAACACCAGTTGTATGCATATTATGAGTATGACTTGCTATCTCCAAGTAAGGAGATTGAAATTTACTAACAGGATACCAAGAACTAACTAAAAATAATGTTGCATTTAAACCATATTTTTCTAAAAAAGGAATAAAAGATTCAACTCTTGCCCCATCATCAATAGTAATTAAAATGGACTTTTTAGGAAGATTAATCTCATCATTTATAAACATCAGTACCTCACTTGTATTTAAAGTAAAGACGTCATTATCAGATAAAAACTTAAAATGAGAATCTATCTGCTCCTCACTATGACAAATAATATCATTACAACCAGTATCACCATTTAAATAAATAAAATGATAAAGTATAGCTGGAACACTTTGAGCTATTTCTTCACTGCTATCTACTTCTCCAGTATTACTTACATCTTCTTTCTTTACATAAACTAATCTCGATAACAAAGATATACCATAATAATCATCTAAATTAATAATAACCTTAGAAGTTGTAGGCTTATTTAAAGTAAATAACTGATTAAAACTCTCATCATAATAAGCTACATTCTCTTTAGTAGTCACTTCTATAGGAAACTCTATATAATTAAGATATCTTTTATTAATAGTATCATTAGTAGGTGTTACATCTTTATAAGATACATAATAATCACTATCTAATAATTTAAAATATTTATTATCTAAACCGATGTTATCAATAGATTCAAGTTCTAATATATTATTTTTATTTATGCTACCACCATCTAAATATTTACCATTATCATTTATATAAAGTTTAGTATCTTTAGTAGTCTTAACAAAACCGCTATAATTAGATTTTATTTTAGTTAAAACATTTTCATCCTTAATTAAAGATTTTCTAGTTTTAGAAACATTTAAAGACGCTTCTTCTCTTTTCCTCATATCATTATAAATATAAATACCACTGGCTATACTTATTATACTAATAAATATAGTTACTATAATTAGAACCCTTAACGTTTTAACTTTCATAATTTAACACCTCAGTATTATTATTTACTAAAATTATACTTAATATTTAAGAGATAAACAATTATTTTTTACATATATTTAATTAAAGGTGATATTATGGACTCTTATATTACTTCTTTAATGACTAATTTAGGTTATTTTGGAATGTTTCTTGGTATGGTACTTGAAGCAGTTATAATAATTATTCCAAGTGAACTTATACTTGCAACAGCAGGTATACTCGCAGGTAGAGGTATATTTTCTTTTTCTATAGCTCTTCTAATAGGAGTTTTAGGTAGTGTATTTTGTGCCATTATTATTTATGCTTTTGGATATTTTGGAGGAAGACCTTTTATAAAGACTTATGGTAAGTTTTTCTTTATGAAAGAAGAAGACATAGATAAATGTGATAAATGGTTCAATAAATATGGCCTAATCTCAGCTTTTATAGGAAGAAATTTTCCTATTATTAGAACGTTAATATCCTTACCTATGGGAGTTAGTAAGGTTCCTTTTTTCAAATTTGTTATTTATACAACCTTAGGTAGTATACCTTGGACCTTTGCTTTCGTCTACGTTGGATATGCATTAGGCAATAACTGGATTATTCTAAATAATTTTGTTAAGAAGTTAAAAGTGCCTATCTATATATTATTAGGAATATTAATAATTACTTATATTTATAAGAAGATAAAAGAAAGAAAAGGTCCTAATAAAAACTAGTATCAAATAAGCAAATTTTATATATTATAGAATTTTCTAAAATTAATACACATATATTTTCATTAGGAGGAAAATAAATGAATCAAACTGATTATGTAAGGTTATCTTTAGAATTACACTTATTCTTTGATCGCATTATGAAAGAACATAGTTTCTTTTTAGAGACTGCCTTTATGGAAAAAGATAAAGATTTAAAAAGAATAGCTGCTGATTTTCAAAAAAGCTTTTCTAACATTTTATCAAGAATAGTAGAGCTAGCTAATAACAATATAAATCAAAATTTTCTAAATGCTGGGGAAATGATTACTAATAATACTTTAGAAGCAGAGATGAAAACAAGTAATTTATCAGGTATAGAAATTGATAGTAATATAACTAGAAAACAAATAGAGTTAAGAAGTGGAATAATCACTGTAAATGAAAGATTAATAAATAACATTAGCAATATAAATAGAAGAACATTACCCCTTATTCAAAACTTAATTTCTCTAAAAACTAACATATTAAATAGTGTTTTATCTTGTAAAATGTATACAACCAATTATCCTTTGTTAATCACTCATATAATTAATGAAGCGAAAATGTATTATAACTTACTAAATAAAATAGAAAAGAAAGAACCATTTAACAGAAAGTATATTTATGAACAGGAATTATTTTGGAACAACATTATGAAAGAGCATGCTGAGTTCATAAGAGGATTACTTGATCCAACTGAAAAAGAATTAATTACACAAGCTAATAAATACGCAAATAAGGCAATCGCATAAAAATTTATATTGACAATGTGAGATAATACTCTTTATATAAACAAAAATATCATGTATTC
>CALVTA010000094.1 GCA_944359735.1 uncultured Bacilli bacterium
CGTGGGTTTCTTTCCAATTTCTAACAAACTATTAAAATTTATAAAATTTCTATTGACTTTTAATAGTTAGTCTCCTTAAAACCATTATTATATTATAATTAAATAAGAAAATATAGATATATTATATATACTTTAAGCTTTAAATAATTTTTAATATCTATTTATTAAATTTTACTTTGCACCGATAAAAACTAAATTTTTATTTACATTGAATCATATAGTATCTACAATCTCTGTACTTATATCTAGGAACTCTTGCCTTACTATTTATTATTTGACAATGCTCCCATGAAAAAGGATATTCTTTATCTCCTAAATCAATAGTATATTTATCACCACCTGTTGGTTTCGCTATTTTACCAGTAAGTAATTCTTTTTCACCACGAAAATATTTATAGATATCTACCCCTCTTGATCCTTCATTATTACCAACATAGAATGGTCTCCCTTTACCGCTAGCATAAACTAGAGTTATACAATAAGTTTTTTGAAACTTATTTTGATTTACTAACTCTTGCATAAATCTAACATCTTTTATGAAATTAAACATCTGCTCAGGATACTGACCATTTAACGGAAACTTTAACTCTACAGCATATTGCAAAGAATGATCATATTTATAAATTGAAATATCTATTTCTTTTTTGATCTTCTCATCATTAAACATACTATAATTAATGTGAAAATGTTTTTTAGCATTTCTTTCAAATTCAATCTTATAATCTTGACCATCTTCACATTCTTTTCTAAATTTATCTCTAAAGAATATTCCTAATTCATGTTGAAAACTAAACTCATTATATATTTCTATTTCATTTTCACATAAATATTCAAAAAATTCTTTGATCATTTTTTCAAATTCTTCTTTTTTTTCAAAAAAATCACAAACTTTCATAAAAAACTTCTCCTGAACACTTTATCTATTAATATAAAAAGTATTATATAAATATCTTAAAAATATTATAATTTTTATACTTAATATCATTCTTTATTTACAATAATTTATATCAAATTTTTATATTATAATCAAGCCATAAATTGACATCATCTACCCAGTCTCCACTAGCACCAAATCCGTGAGGATAATTATCTAAAACTAATGATTCAATATTTTTATCAAGACTATTTAATAAATCTACTTGAGAATTAAACTGACTATAGAAAGGATCTTCTGTTCCATAAACATAAAAGGTAGGAGGTAAATCAAAATCTTCAAAAGTAGAAGAATTTAAATCTGCAACAGAAAGTCTTCCATAGAAAGAATAAGCCATAATAACAGCATTAGGAGTAGCATTTACTTTATCTATTTCATCAGGAGTATAATTATCATCTAAGATAGTTCCGTTAATATTATCACCGAACTCTAAAACAGCATGTCCATTAGCAATACCACCAGCAGAAAAACCTACAACATTAATATTATTACGAGGTATATCATAATCTTCTGCATGATATCTTACATATCTAATCGCTCTTGCAATATCAATACCAGATTCTTCCTCAGTATAAGGATCTATCCTATAATGAACAACAAAAGAAACATAACCTAGTTTAGCAAAGGCTTCTGCAACATTACTTCCTTCAGTTATTTCTGAACGAAACAGAAAAGCACCACCTGGACTTACTAACATTGCACCTTTAACATCGACACCATCAGGAACATCATAGACAGTCATATAAGGTCTAAAGTCTGGATCATCAAAATAGTTATTATCATTTTCTGTATATAAAGTCTCAGTAGGAACATTATCACCATTCCATAAATATATCATATCTTCTTCATCTACATCCTCTCTTTGCTCTCCTTCATAATAATCATAAACGTTAACTTCATCATTAGAAGAACGAAAGAAAGCAAGATAGATAAGAAGAATAATTAAAATAAGGAGTATTACAACAAAAATAATTATATTTTTCTTACTCATAGAAACCTAAATCCTCTAACCAATTTCTAACTGTCTCAGTCTGGTCACTTTCCATATCACCACCACGAATAGCAAGACCATCTAAAACATCTGCATCAGGTTCTAAATCTGCAATATCACTATAAGTACCACTATCACCTGAACCTTCATGTGTGTTAAAAGGTACAATAGTTT
Organism: uncultured Bacilli bacterium; assembly: GCA_944359735.1. Classification (GTDB taxonomy): domain Bacteria; phylum Bacillota_I; class Bacilli_A; order RF39; family UBA660; genus Onthousia. The sequence continues at coordinate 2,100 of CALVTA010000094.1, forward strand.
TACCACTTAAATCATACTCATCAAAGAAAGTATACATTATCATTGGCATTTGATACCACCATATTGGATAACCTACAAAGATAGTATCATAATCATCTATATTAATATCTAAATCTTTAAATTCAGGTCTTGCATCGCTATTCGCTTCTTCTTCAGTATAATCAAACAAGGCATCACCTGTAGGATAAGCTTCTACTGGTTCTATTCTTCTAAAGTCTCCACCTACTTCATTAGAAATAATATTAGCAAGTTTCTGAGTATTACCAGTCTCTGAAAAATAAAGTACTAAAACTCTATCACTATCAAGAGTTGTATTACCACTTTTATTATCTTCATTTTGAATAGATGAGTCTAGTCCTACACTTCCTCCATTATTAGTAAACATAAATATAATGGCAATAACTGCTATAACAACAACTACAATACCTATAATAATACCAACATTTTTCTTCATTATTTACTTCACTCCTCTAACATATTAATTTCTCTTAACCAAGATTCTACTTCATTAGGAGCATCTTCCATAGAATTTCTTGATAAAGTAAAGGCATTATCTAAAACAGTCGCTCCATCTAACTTTTCACTAATAGTATCAACAGTACCAGCAAGACCACTACCACCATGAGTAGAAAAAGGAATAACCAGTTTTAAGGAGTGAAAATTAGTTTTCACTCTTTTTCTGTATAAAAAAAGAAAAAGAAAAAACTTTTTCGCAAAG
>CALVTA010000095.1 GCA_944359735.1 uncultured Bacilli bacterium
GATACTATTTATTTTTGTTCCTGTTTTACTATAGTTAAATGCTGCATAACTTACTCCTACTATTGCTATTATTAATAATATTATTAGTCCTATTATCACTATATTTCTTCTTGTTTTTATCATTTTTATACTCCTCTCTTATCTTCTAATATTATAACCTATTTTTTTAACCTTATGTTTAAAATTAACCAATTATATAATTAGTTGTATAACCAGTTTACAAAGCCATCAAAAAGAACAGAATAATTCTATCCTGCTCTTATTTTATAGTGAAAGAAAGTATTTTTATTAATTAATCTAAAGTACCCCCCCCCAGGTAACTTTTTGTAAACAACATTTAATCATAAAAACTACTCCTCTCTCTATCATTGATAATTACATGTTAACATATAAATTTACAAATTTCAATAAACATTATTGCTATCTTTACATATCTTATAATAGGTGTTGTTTATGATAAATGTTTATCAAACCATAAATTTATCTTACAAAAAATATGGAGATAATAAAGATACTATTGTAATATTGCCAGGATGGGGAGAAACCAGAAATACATTTCTTGATATTATTAATATTTTAAAAATAGATTATACAGTCTATATTGTTGACTACCCAGGTTTTGGAGAAACAGAATTTCCTAACTATAATCTTACTATGGATGACTATACTCATCTAATAATAAATTTCTTTAAAGAATTAAATATCGAAAACCCTAATATCATCGCTCACTCTTTTGGAGGTAGAATTGCCATTCTCCTCTCTGCTAAATATAACATTGCTATAAAAAACTTAATCCTAATAGATAGTGCAGGTATTAAGCCTAAAATGACTTTAAAGAAAAAATTTAAGCTAAAATTATATAAAACACTCCAATCTCTTGCTAACTATTTACCTAAAAATATTAAATTTGAAGTCAAAACTTACCTCTTTAATAAATTTTCATCAAGTGATTATCAATCATTAGATGAAAACATGAGAGAAACTTTCAAAAATATTGTTAATTTAGATTTAACTAATTATCTCTCATCTGTTAAAACTAATACACTAATTCTCTGGGGAGAAAAAGATATAGACACACCATTAAAAGATGGCAAATTAATGCATAAAAAAATAACAAATAGTGAGCTTATCATTTTTCCTAACTGTACCCACTTTTGTTATTTAGAAAATACTTATGTGATTATTAAAATTATATTATGTTTTCTTGATAATTAGAAACGGCCTCCTCCACCGCCTCCGCCAAAGGAACCTCCTCCGCCGATAGAACCACCACCAAAACCTCCACCACTTGAAGTCCTGCTTGCTGCGATTGATGAACGTGATGATGATACTGCAGTATGAACTCCATTATTTATGCTTCTATAAACATTAGATGTAATAAAGTAATGAGTCATATAAGGATTATACCCAACATAAGTAGTATCAATATTTTCCATATTGGACATTTTAATATTCATTTCTTTAGATAATTCATCAGCACAATCTAAAATAACTGCATATACTAAATACTTATCCCATAGAATTACTTCAGGTAATTCTTTTTCATTAAATCTACTAAAGTCTTCTAAGAATTTTTTATGAGCCATCCATTTAGCATAATGTTCTGCTCCTTTTTTTGTATAGAACCTTCTAGTTATAACAAAGATAATTAAAGCAATCATAAAGATGATAATGATTATACCAAGCCAAGATAAATCAAGACCAAAACTAATAAAAGCTAAAATAATACCTAACAAACTAAAGATAATGGTAAATACTACTAAACCTGGTGTCTTTGCAAAGAATTTCTCATTTTTACCTAAATCTTTGCTAGTTTTAATGAAATCATTATAAAGTTCCATAAACCTATTAGCATTATTTAAACTAGAACAATGTTTCTTTATAGTAGAAAGCACTACTTCTTTAGAATTACCTATCTCATTAATTATTAAGTTTAATGTAATCCTTTCAGTTTCAGTTAAACTAGCTTCATCATATTCTTGTAATACTAGTTTATAATCATCTTTTAATTTTTTATCAATAACTTCAACTTTTAGGACTTTCTTATATATTAGATTTAAAATAGTAGCAGACAAACTCTTTTCTGTTACGTTTTTATCTATTAAATACTCTAACACCTCTGGTCCATAACTAGCAGGAAAATCTCTAAAGTATTCCATATTAAAAGCAGTCTTCTTCATCTTTTTCTCTCTTAAATAAACACTAACTGCAAGACTAATTGCAATTAAAGCCCAAATACTACTTGCAATTATTAATATCATATTTTGTCTTTGGATTCTTTCTCTTTCCCTATTCGCTTCATCACTTAACTCTGTTTGATAATCTATAATCGCACTTTTAGCATTTAGTCCGCTAACTTTAGTAGCATTAGGAACTAAAGACTTATCAAATACTAATCTAACACTAACTGGATTATAAGCTCCTAAAAAGTTAAAAGTGCCTAAAGCTTTCATATTATTAGTTCTTTCTATATTACCATTTAAAGGTCCATGTAACCATACTCTATAATCACTATCACTATTAGGTAATA
>CALVTA010000096.1 GCA_944359735.1 uncultured Bacilli bacterium
AGGGGAAATCTACCCTTTTTTAGTACAATAGCTAATAATCTTGTTTTTTATTTAAGTATTTAGAATGCAATAGCATAATTTTCAGAATTTTAAAACAAAATTAATCATAAAATTTTATTAAGGAGGATACTATATCATGAAAATAATTGCAAATGGAGGAGCATCTACTAAAAATGTAGCAAGTAATACAATGGATGCTATAACTTTAGGACTTAAAGCCCCTTACATTGATGGTTTTAAATTTAAATTATATTTAACTAAAGATAATAGAATTATTACTTTGAGTGATGATATTGTAAATTTTTTTACAAAGGGTATTAATAAAATAAATGATTTCACTTTAAAAGAATTTCTATATTTTAATGTAGGAAGTAGAGTTCAAAAACAACAAATAGTGACATTAAAACAAATTCTAGATATATTTAGTAAATACAATGATAAATACTTAATTTTAGAACTTACCAATGAAAATGAGAAAAATGGAATCTTTACAGATTTAGTTCTAAATATGGTAAGAAACTATTCTAATACAATTAATATTTATTTAGAAAGTGAAAATAAAGAAATTGTCTCTTATTTAAAATCTACTGATAACTCCTACCCAATAGGTATTAGAGTAACTGAAAATAGTAAAGATAATTGGTATGTTGATGTAGACTTTTATGATATAAATACTACTCTTTTAGATGACTTTAATATAAGAGAAAAAATAATTAATAATAAGCTTATAATGATAGATGAAGTTAATAGAATGGAAGTTTTTGATTTAATCTATGCTGAATATCAAGATATATTTAATTATATTTATATCATAACAAGCCAAATTGCTAATATTAATAGTAATGAACAAGTACAAAACAGAAGCTAAAATTTAACTTCTGTTTTTATTAGCAATTTTTCTTATTTTCACTTTAGATCTGGTTTCATTTAACTTTTTTTTAACATCATGAGGTTTATTTTTTATTTTTTCTATAATTTTTAAATATCTAGAAGCTTTATCATAGTAACCTTTTTCTGTTAAAGATACTGCTATATCTAACATAAGATTAATTTTATTTTCTTTAGTTAAATCAAGTTCTAAAAAATACTTATCTAAATCACTTAATTTGGTTATTGAATTAGAATCAATAATAGTTTTAGCATTTTCTAATTCTTGCTGATGAGAATTTTCTCTTTCATTAAACACATCATCAAAATTATCACTATATATAAGTGCATATTTAGTAAATATATCTAAATAATCACTTTCAAAGAAAGAGCCAGCAAAATCTTTCTCATTTTCTATATTACTATATTGCATTCTCTTTAAAGTATCATACTTTTTCATATATGATAAACTAAATTGTTTAAAAAAATTCCTTTTATATTCTTCATCAAAATGTTCTACATTTTCTAATATTTCAATTGCCCTATCACCCATAAAATTAAATACATAGATATTAGCTAATAAAGAAAGTTGATTTGGAGTAAATGTATTTCTACTATAATAAATAAAATCATCCATAAATTTAAGCGCTTTTTTAGAGTCTGCTTTAGATTTCATACTAATATAATGTAATAAAGCTAGTTTACAATAGTCATGTTTATTATAGGGATTAATTTCTATTGCTTTCTCATATTCTTTAATAGCACCACTATAACTAGAAATATTCATCAAATAATCAGCTTTATATCTATGATAATAATAAATATTATTAGAAGAAGGTAATGTTCCAAATTCATTTAACAATTTTTTAACAGATTCCCCATCTCTTTTAAATCTACCATTAACAAAATTGCTCCTTATTTCTCGTATAAAAAAACTAATATTATCTTTTTCTCCAATATCAAGTTCTAATGAACCTATTTTATTATTTAATGTAAATAAATTATGGAAACTATCATCGTCAATACTATATTCTCTACAATAATAGTTGTATTGAAGTAATATATCTCTAGCTCTATAATAATCTCTATCTTCTATTGCATTTCTATATTCACAATATAAGTTATCTAAAAATAAATCTATATCAAAATCACTTTCTACTTTTTCTGGTATTTCTAAATCTTCTGCCTTTTCTATATCTTCTCTACTTTCTTTTAGTGGTTCTAAAGATATATTATCTTCAATACTATCAACCTCTTCAACTGGCTCTCCTACTTCTAATGTTTCTTCTAAAGTTGCATTATTAAACTGTAATTGATAACCTCTACTAAGAATATTTTCTATTCTAGCTAAAGATACCAGCATTAATTTAATAATATCGCCATTATATTTATCTTTATTAGAAAGTTCAGCATATATTCTAGCAACTGCATCACCATCATGATTATTAAAACTTGTTATCAGTTCTTTAAAACAGCTATTTTCTTTATTACTTATATACATACCTCTACCAATTTTTTCAATAATTCCTTCTGAAACCATTTTTTTAATTTCATAATCACTAAAGCCCTCTTCCTTTAAATCTTTTCTTGTTATAATTTCTAAACTAAATATTTTGTCTAAATCTTTCATTATTTTCTCGTATAATCAATCTTATAGAAATATTAATCTATTTGATTGATCCCTTTCTATTTATATTTTTTGATTTATTA
>CALVTA010000097.1 GCA_944359735.1 uncultured Bacilli bacterium
AAAGAGAACATTAAAGTTTTATATAAAATTAAAACTTACGAACTTTTTACAGTCCGTAAGTTGTATTCAAATGGAGCGGATGAGGAGAATCGAACTCCCGTAGTCAGCTTGGAAGGCTGAGGTTCTACCATTAAACTACATCCGCATAAATAAATGTAAATATCAAATTTGTTTTGTCATTTACAATTATATGAGAAGAAAAAGAGAATGTCAACAGTTTTTTATAATTTTACTGTTATATTTTCTTCTTTTTTACCGCCACAAATATAATTCAATGGAATGTGATATGTTTTTGCTAGTATGACTAGTTTATTAGTAGGTATTCTTGTTTTACCATCTTCGTAATATGAATAACTAGATTGTCTAATATTTAAAACATCAGCGAATTCCTTTTGAGTTTTTCTAAGCTTAAGACGATATCTCTTTAATTGGCTCCCAATAAATTCAACAGTTATATCTTTATCATATATTATTTCACTTTTATCTAAAGTTAAGTTTAGCATGTATTCAACATTAGTATGGAAATATTTAGCGAGTTTAACAAGCTTTTCAATTGGAAAATTAACATCTCCTAATTCCCACATAGCGTAGGTAGTTCTTTTAACGCCTAGAAATTTTGCAATTTCACTTTGTTTTAAATCATGATCTTCTCTTAAATCTCTAATTTTCCCAAACTGCATCTTTACCACCTTATTTTTATTTTATTACAGTCATTTAGATATTAAGAGATTTGTCAAGATAACTGATAAAAAATATTGGCGCAAAAATATAGATATTGTTAATTATTATAATAGGAGGTGATAATGATAAAAAGATTAAAATTAATTTTTCAAGAAGGTAGTTATGATTGTGGAATTTCTTGTTTATTAATGATTGCACGATACTATAATAGTAATGTTTCTAAAGATTATTTGGAAAAGATAAGTATGACAACTAATGAAGGCACTAGTATGTATGGGTTGATGGTTGCAGCGACTACTTTAGGTTTTAAATGTTATGGAAAAAAGGGAAATGTTTATAATTTAGAAAATAAATTAACACCTTTTATCGCTCATATTAAGTTGGAGGAAAATAGAGAATTATATCATTATGTTATTGTTAATCATATTACTAAAAATAAGATTACTATTAATGATCCTAGCAAAGGATTTATAACTATGACTAAGGATGAGTTTAAAGCTATTACTACTGATAATTATCTTTTTATTGAAAAAACAGCAAACATAAAGAAATTTACAAGAAAAAAAGTAATTAAGGTAGTATGGTTTAACTTAATTAAGGAAAATAAAGGTTTTTTTATAATTTTAGTAATTTTTATAATAATTAGTATTGGTTTAGATATTTTAAATTTATTTTCTCTAAAGATAATTTTAAATAATGCTATTTTGGTTAAATCGTTTTCTAATTTAATAGTATTATTGTTAATATTTGCTTATCTTTTATTCTTAAAAACATTATTTAGTTATTTAGTTAATATTCTTATATTGAAACTTAGTAGTATATTTAACTATCATCTTAAAACAGCTTTAATTAAACAATTATTATCACTTCCTAATTTATATTATCAAACTAAAAAGAAAGGTGTGGTTATCTCTTTATTTAATGATATTAATATTTTATCAGAGTATTTGTTTTCAATAATATTAACAAGCATTAATAGTATTTTTGTTTTAAGTTTTATTTATGTTTTCTTTACTATTTTATCTTTTTCATTAACTATAATTCTTGTAATAAGTATGACAATTTTGTTTATTTTTATTTATAGTCAAAAAAAAATAAGCAATAATTTACTTAGTAAGTTTTATTTAATAAAGGATAATTATAATAGTAAATTGCAACATGTTGTTATTAATAATGAGAAAATTAAAGGATTACATCTAGAAGAGTTAATGGCTAAAATAGTTGGCAAGTCAATAGATTGTTTAGAAGAGGAAAATTATAATGTTTTTAAATATAAAGCTGCTGTTAAAAATATTCTAAATTTTTTTGAAGGAATTATTTATTTTTTAATTCTGGGAATTAGTGGTTTTCTTATTATCATAATGACTAATATGAGTCTTTCGACATTTTTATTATTAGAAAGTTTAATTTTTATGGCTTTAAAAAATGCGGAATCTTTAATATTAGTAATATTAAAATATGAGGGCTGTAGAAAAATAAAAGAAAGGCTTAATGATGTATTTAACTATCAAAAAGAAGTTTTGTTACCTTTTTCTAATTATAATTATGTTACTAAAAATATTTCTATTATAATTAAAAATTTGTCATTTAAATATGCTGATAATTTAATACTCGATAATATTAATATTAGGATTAGACCTAAAGATAAAGTTTTTATTTATGGAAAAAGTGGTAGTGGTAAGAGTACTTTAGTTAAATTATTAGGTAGATTTTTACCACTTTCTTATGGACATATAAAATTAGGAAATATTGATTTGACTCATTATAACCTTAATGATTTGCGTAATATTGTTACTTATGTGTCTAGTGGTGAGATGTTTAGTCAGGCAAATATTAAAGATAATATTTATTTAAAAAGGAAACCTAAGATTAATCAGGATATTCTTTTAGAAATGACTGGTATAAAAAATATGTTTAAAGAAAAAGATTATAATCTTAATACAATCATCGAAGAAGGAGGAGAAAATCTTAGTATGGGGGAAAGAAGTAGAATAAATTTAGCTCAAGCTTTATTTAAACCTAGTGAGATTTATATACTTGATGAATGTTTAAGTAATGTAGATATTAAACTTGAAAGAGAAATATTAGAAAATATTTTAGGATATTATAAAGATAAAATTATTATTTATATTTCTCATCGTCTTAACAATAAAGCGTTGTTTAATCGTGTTTTCTACATAAAAGAAGGTAAATGCTATGAAGAAATATCGAAATAAAAACTTTTTGAGATTGATAATTATTGTAGCTTTTTTCTTGTTGGGAATATTTTTGTATTTTTTGAAAGAAATTAAATTGTGGACTTTTGAGAGTTATACAATTATGAAGATTAATGATTTAGAATATAATGTTGTTATTAACTCTAGAGATTTAAAATTATTTAGAGAGAATAATTTTTTCTATTTTGATAGTGTTAAATATTGTTATAAGATAATTGATAGTAGTATATATAATGAAAATATTATTTTGTCATTAAAAGTTTTTGAGAATTTGACTGATCATAATAAAATGATAGAAATAGCCTTACCTAAATTAAAAAAATCATTGTTTAGTTTGATAATAGATAGTTGGAGGTCGAAGTGAAAAAATTAACGAGTGAAGAAATGAAGAATATAAAAGGTGGTGCTTTGAGCATATCAGCGTTAGGACTTGGTATAGGAATATCAGTAATTATTTCATTTTTTGTAGGAATTGTTAGTGGATTTACTAATCCAGAACCATGTGGAGGTGAAGAATGAGAAATTTAAAAGATGAGGAATTAAAGAAAATAAAAGCCGGTTCTGCTATTAGTGCTTCATTTATTAATTATGTAGGTGATTTAATTGAAATTTTAATATCAGCGGGAAGAAAACTTGGTTCTTCTCTTAGAAGAATAGGAAGTGGTAACATTTGTCCATTAGAGTAAAGAAGATTATAAAATTGGTTGGTTTAAGCTTTATTAATTGCTTTTTAGTTATTATTTTTTATGAATTTGGATTAATTTTGGGTTTATTACTTTAAAAAAATCTTTAAAAATACAAAAATTGACAAAAACTTGTTGTCTTTTTAAGGCGTAGAGTGTTATAATCAGTTGTAGAAAAAAAGCGAAGGGAGGGATATTAAGATATGACACAAGTACAAGTGAAAAATGGAAATCTAGATGGTGCAATTAAAAGATACAAACAAAAACTTGCAAGAAGTGGTGTCCCTTCTGAAGCAAAAAAACATGATGCATATGATAAACCAGGAGTTAGGAGAAGAAAAGCTAAAAAAGAAGCCATTAAAAATGCACGTAAGAATGAACGTAAGAGAAGAAAAGAAAGAGACTAGTTAATTTGGTTTCTTTTTTTTCTTTTTGTAACATAAACTTTTATTAGGTGAAGCTTATGTTACGGAATTATTTAAGAGATTTTCTTAATCCTAGTGAATTTTATATTAATATTTATGATAAAAATATTCATATTGTTAATTATCAAAAAGTTGAAACTTTAGGTACTAATAAGATAATTATAAAAGCACCTTTAAAAAAAATAATTTTAGAGGGAAATAATTTTTCTCTTAATAAACTTGCAGATCAGGAATTATTAATATCAGGTAAACTTGATAATTTGGAGATAAAATATGAGTAGTTATATTTTGAAAATAACTGGAAAAAGATTAGATATATTTATTTTGATGCTAGTTAAGTTGCAACTTAGTTTTAAAAAAATTAGACAAACTAAAGATTACCTTATTATAGAAGTTTTAGAAGAAGATTATAGCAAGATTTTAAAGATAAAGACAACCTATGAAATTAATATTATTAAGAGGAAAGGGCTTTGTAATATTGTTAACTTTTTTAAGACAAGAAAAACATTCATATTTATAGCTTTTTTAGGTTTTGCTTTCTTTAATTTATTAACAAATATAGTTTTTTCAATTAAGATAATAGAGACTGATACTGAACTTAGAGAGATAATTTTAGATGATTTAAAAGAATTTGGTTTGAAAAAATATGGTTTTAAAATCAGTTATGAAGACAAAGAGAAAATGGAGAGGAAAATCTTAAAAAAGGAAAAGAATATAATAGAGTGGATTGAAATCGAAGAAAGAGGCGTTAGTTATGAAGTTAAATTAATTAAACGAGTTAAAGATAATATAAGAAAAGAAACAGAACCTCGTAATATAGTTGCTAAAAAAAATGGATTAATTACAAGAATTGAGGCAGAGTCTGGTGAAGTAATTACTAAAAAAAACGCTTATGTTAATAAAGGAGATGTTTTAATAAGTGGTTTAATTAGAAATAATGATAATATTGTTAGTAAAACAAGGGCAATAGGAAAAGTTTATGCTGAAATTTGGTATAAGGTGTCGCTTAGTTTACCAGTTAATTATCATGAAGAAAAGAAAACTGGAGAGACTAAGCAAGTATTAGAAATCAGTTTTCTGAATAGTGATTATAGTTTAACTGATTTTGATAGTTATAAACATTATAAAGATTATAAGAAAATACTTTATAAAAATCCATTATTACCAATTAGCCTTAATTTGACAAAAAAAGAAGAGGTAGAGCTAATAGATATTGATTTTAGTAAAAATTATAAGAAAAATATTAAACCTCTTGCTATAGAAAAATTAAAAAATAAACTTGGAAATGATATAAAAATAATATCAGAAAAAGTTTTGAAAAAGAATGAAAATGCTGATAGAATAGATATAGATATTTTTTTTAAAGTAGAAGAAGATATTACTAGTTATAGCTCATTAGAAAATTTTGACATTGAATTAGAAAATGAGAAAATAGAAGAAGAAAGCAGTGGGTGATACTTGTATGTTTTCAAGTTTAGGCAGAACAATAGGAAATGTTTTTGAATTTAGTTTACCAATGGTTGTTATTTCTGTTGTGGTAGCTATTACTTTAAGATTAGCAGATATTATAAAATATAAAAAACAATTTTGTTTATACAAGGAATTTGTAGCTTTAGCTTTCATTATTTATATTTTATGTTTATTTCAAGTGGTTACTTTTCAGGATAACAATAATATTTCTAGTAATAATTTTATTCCTTTTAAAGAGATGTTTAGGTATAATTTGGGTAGTAGGTTATTTTTAAAAAATGTTCTTGGCAATATTATTATGTTTTTGCCGTATGGATTTTTTACTAGTTATTTTTTGAAGGAGAATAGATTAATACCTATTTTTGCTTTAACTATTGTTACATCATTGACAATTGAAACAACACAATTAATGATAGGTAGAGTTTTTGATATAGATGATATTATATTGAATATAATTGGAGGTGTTGTTGGACACTATTTGTATATTGTTATTTTGAAAATAGGTGATATGTGTCCTAAAGTCTTGCAAGCAGAATGGTTTTTAAATTTAGTGTCAATTATTTTATTAATAGGATTAATTACGCTACTTTAAAAGCTTTTTTTTTTGTGCTATAACCCGAGTTTTGTAGTTTGTGAAATATAAAATGTCTATTTTTTGTTGAAAATAGGCTTTTATTTTGTCTTTAGATGTG
>CALVTA010000098.1 GCA_944359735.1 uncultured Bacilli bacterium
ACGAGAACCGTATGTACGGTGGTGTGAGAGGGGCAAATTAAATAATTACCATTATTTAATTTCCTCTACTCGATTGTGTTTAATTAAGTAGTAGTTTTATAATCTACTATTTTTATTTTATGGTTAATGATATAATTATCTAAATGACAAATAGTAATTTGTAGAGGAGAAAAATATGAATAAAAAAATAATTGTTATTTTGGTAATAGTTTTAATAGTATCAGGTGTTATATTGTTTTTATTCTTTAACGATATAAAGGAAGGTGAAAGTATGGATAATAATTCTAGTAATGTAGATTTTAGTGATTTTGCTAATAATTTTAATTTTGAAACAAGAACAGTTACTTTAACTAGTGGATATGAAATGCCGATATTGGGATTAGGAACATGGACTCAAAGTAATGAAGAAACTGCAAATTCTGTTTATTATGCCTTAGAATATGGATATAGACTTATAGACACTGCTCAATATTATGGTAATGAGTATGGTGTTGGTGAAGGTCTTAGAAGAGCAATTGATGATGGGATTGTAACAAGAGAAGAAGTTTTTATTACTACAAAGATTATGCCAAGTAGTTATAATAATGCTTATAGTTCAATAGATGAGTCTTTAGAAAGATTAGGGGTAGATTATATAGATTTACTTTTAATTCATCAACCTGGTTCTAATGATGAAGCAGTTTATAAGGCAATGGAACAAGGTGTTCGTGATGGTAAAGTAAGATCAATTGGAATATCAAATTATTATACTAAAGAAGAGGTAGATGAGGTATTGTCTTATGCAACAATTACTCCAGCAGTTATTCAAAATGAGAATCACATATACTATCAAAATACAGAATTACAGGAATATGTTAGTAGGTACGGAATAATAATTGAATCTTGGTATCCATTTGGAGGCAGAGGTCATACTTCTGAAAACTTTAACAATGAGACTATTAAAAGTATTGCTACAAAATACAATAAAACATCAGCACAAATTATATTAAGATGGCAATTACAAGCTGGATACATAGTTATTCCAGGTTCAAGTAATCCAGACCATATTTTAGAAAATTATAGTATTTTTGATTTTGAATTAGATGATGAAGATATGAAAAATATAGCTAATATTAATAAAAATCAAAGATATGAAAATTGGTAATTAGTCGTTAAATAAAAAAATTGTAAAATACGAATTACAATTTATCTATTAGATTTTAGGTGCTAAAAAGTTATAAAACTTTTAAAATTATTTAATTTATGTTGGTATAAAATAAACAAAAAAAGTTAAAAAATAAAGGAAAAATGAAGTTGTAAAATAAAAAGTGACTAAACAACTTCGCCCCCTGAAGAGAGCCTATGGCTCTCGCTTTTTTTATGTTTTAATTTAAAGTAATTTGTTGGTTCTAAATTCTTTACGAATGTAGATATAAATTTAAATAAATAATATAATAATATCGTTAAATGGTTTAAACGAAAGAAAGGCGTTTTATGAAAAAAGAGGATAGACTAGAAGTTATTAAAACAGAGTTAAAGAAATCTAATAAAATATTAAATGCTTTATGTGATGAAAATAGACAGAATATTTTACTTGTGCTATTGGAAAATTGTTCAACAGGTGGTATTAGAGTTGATGACATTGCTAAAAAAGTTAATTTATCAAGACCAGCAGTATCACATCATTTAAAAATTTTACTTGATAATAATATTGTATCAATAGAACATATTGGAACAAAAAATTATTATCCTATTATAGGAACAGATGAAATATTGAGTTTAAAATCATTACTTAAAAACATTGAACTTTATGTTGAAGAAAGGAAAGAGGAACTATAATGAAAAATTTAATTATTTATTATTCTTATGAAGGTAATACAGAAGAATTAGTAAAAGGAATGCAAGAAGTAATAGATGCAGATGTATTAAAATTAATACCAAAGAAAGAAAAGAAGACTAAAAGTTTATTTAGATTTGTTTGGGGTGGTATGCAGGTTTATATGAAGAAAAAGCCTGAATTAGAAGAATATAATGTTGATTTATCTAAATATGATAATATCATTATCGGTTCACCTTGTTGGTTTGGAACTTATGCACCACCAATAAATACATTTTTATTAGATAATAAGATGGAGAGTAAAAATATTTATCTTTTAGTTTGTAATGGAGGAAATCTAAGAAATACTTGGAAAAATTATGAAGAAATATTAAAAGGAAACAATATAGTTTCTAAGTTAGATTTAGTTTATCCCATAAAAAATGGAATAGAAGATGCTAAAAAGAAAACTAATGAATGGATTAAAAATAATCTTAAATAATAAATTAAATAAAACAGTTAAAAATAAAGTTGTAAAATAAAAAGTTATTAAAAAACTTTACCCTATGAAGAGAGTCTTAGACTCTCACTTTTTTTGAAATGAATATATTGACATATAAGAAAAAATGATAAAATAACAATTATTATTTAAAAAAATGTTAATTATTCACAAAAAATATAAAAATAAGTGTATTTTTGACGCTTTTAGTATATAATATTAATAGGAGGGAAGAAAAATGCTTATAGAATTTAGTGTTAAAAATTTTCTGTCTTTTAAAGAAAAAGTGACATTATCTATGGAAAAGGGTAATGGTGATGAAAATTTAGAAAATGTAATAACTAATAATATTACAGACTTACTAAAAACTGCTGCTATTTATGGTGCAAATGCTTCTGGTAAATCAAATATATTGAAAGCATTTACTTGTGCTATTTTAATGGTAAAAAATTCTAATTTAATACCAATAGAAGGTAAATGGAATTTTATAAAGCCTTTCTTATTTGATGAAACTAGTAAAAAAAGTCCAAGTGAATTTGAATTTATTTTTATAGTAAATAATGTTAAGTATAGATACTTCTTTAGTGCAGATAAAAATAAAGTATATGATGAAATTTTAGATGCGTATTATAGTCAAAAACCAACAAATATTTTTACAAGAACAAAAACTAATAATTATGTATTTAATAGTGATAAAAATAAACTAGAATCATTGGCAACAAACAATACTGAAAATAAATTGTTTTTATCAACTGCAACTACTTGGAATTATGATAAAACAAAAGATGCATTTTTATGGTTTTCTGCTGCAATAGATACTTATGATTCTTTTAATGAAATAGCAGATAAAGATTTAATTGACTATAGTAATGATGATGCGAGTTTAAAAACATTTGCTTTAAAATTGTTAAAAGAGGCAGATATTCTTATTAAAGATATAACTGTTGATTATGAAGAAAAAGAAATTGATAGTACAATGGTTGATATGTTTATTCCACCATTAGCTAGGAATGGTAAAAAGTATAAAATAAAAAATGTTAATATTGAAGTTGAACATGAAGTTGTGGATAACAATAATAACAGGCATATCTATAAATTAAATTTCAACGAAGAATCATCGGGAACAAGAGTCTTATTTTCATTTGCTCCATTTTTAAAGAGGGCATTTGAAAATACAAAAATAATAATTGTTGATGAATTAGAAAAAAGTATGCATCCATCATTAGTAAAATTTATTGTAAAATTATTTAATAATGAGAATATAAATAAAGCTAATAGTCAGTTAATATTTACAACACATGCTACAAATTTATTAGATTTAGAATTGTTAAGAAGAGACCAAATATGGTTTACAGAAAAAAATCCAGATAATGGTGTTTCAGAATTATATCCACTCGATTCGTTTTCAGTAAGAAAAGATGAAAATATAAGTAAAGGTTATATAAATGGTAGATATGGAGCAATTCCATTTATAAAAGATATTGATTTATGGCTAGAAGACAAATAAAACACAATAAGAAAAAACCATTAATTATTATTTGTTCAGAAGGCGGTAAAAAATCTTCAGAGTATTATTATTTTAGATATTATGCAAGTAGGGATTTAAGAATACAATTTTCAACAGGAAACAGCACTGATCCAAAAGGAATGTTAGAAGATTTATTAAAATATATAAATAATGAAGATGTTAAATCAGAAGAAAATTGTAAAATATTTTTAGTATTAGATACTGATTTAGATGAAAAAACGAATAAGTGAAATAAAGGAAATAGAACCAGAATGCATTAAACATAATATCGAAATAATAACGTCAGCTCCAACTTTTGAAATATGGTTTATAATGCATTATCGAGATAACAGACTAAGATTTCAAACTAGTAAGGAAGTAAAAAAAGAGTTACAAAATTTAAATGGTACTTATAAAGAAAGTATGTACATGTATAAAATAATTAATAATTCAACAGATAAGGCAAGAAGTATTGCTAAGCATTTTGAACAACAAATTATTAGAAATAAAGAAAATTTATTAGAATCTAATCCACATACAAGTATTTATAAAATATTGGATGCTATTGATGAATTTAATAAATTAAATGCTAAAAAATAATTATCTATAAAATTATAGAAATAAGGAACATTGCACTAATACAAGTTTAGTTAATAAATTTTGTATTGGTATTTTTATAGGAAAAGATGTTCTAAATAAATATAGATTTTTGATAAAATTGATTAGAGATTAAAACAAATATAATTTTTTTAGATTTTAAATTAAGATTGGTAATTATTGCCATCTTTTTTCTTGCCATCTTTTTTCATGTCAAATTTTTTTGAAAATGTCAGGTAAATTATTTCAAGAAAATGTCAGTATGATTAACATTTGATAACTTCAAAA
>CALVTA010000099.1 GCA_944359735.1 uncultured Bacilli bacterium
GTTTTTTATATTTTGTTATTTATTTTGAATTTAAAAAGACTGTAATAAAATTATTTTATTTCATTACAGCCCCTTTTCAGTTGTTATAACTAGTTGTTTGTTTTTATCTTTTTTACTACAAGTAGTTAATATTAATTGTTTAGTATTAGTTTTATTTATTTCTATAGTTCCATCTTTTGGTTGTTCTTCTATTTTTATGACTTTATATGTAATTTCGTTATCTTTATAGTTTAAATTTACTATGTCATTAATTTCCAATTTATCAAGATTATCAAAATAGGCGATAGATGCAGGCCCTGAATGAGCAGCTAGTACTATTAAATATTTATCATCATATAAGATAGTAACATTTTCTTCTACATTATTATGAGTACTATTTATGTTATAAATATTTTTAGTTAAATTAATTTTATCTATGTTTAAGATGGCGATTGGTTGTTCTTTGTTAGTATTATTTTTTAGATTGATTGTATTTTTTGAATTGATACTATTTGTAGTTAATATATTTTTTTCATTTTTATTTTCTATATCATATATTAAGAAACAATTACCTAAATATATTACCAATACTAATATACTAATTAAGCTTTTTTTTAACAAGGTAATAAAATGGTATGACTATTAAATTTGAAATAGGATAGTTATTCTTGTTTGTACTAGTATTTGGCACTTCAATAGATATTTGTTCTTCATTTTTTTTATAATCATTAATTGTATAATGATAATTTTTATTTATATTACTTATAAAAATTTCAAATGGTTCTATTTTTGTATAACCTTCAGTTGTATTTATTTGTACTATTCTATAATGCCCATAAGGAAGTGTAATTGTAGCTAAACCATTTTGATCTGTTGTAATAGTATCAACTAAATTATTATTGTTATCATATATTTCAAAGGAAATATTTGGTTCTGCTATCATTAGTTTGCCATCTCCGTAGTATTTTTTAATAACTACTTCTTTTTTTAAGACTTCATTTTCTATAGTTAGTTCTATATTTGTATTTTCTGGTGTGAATTCAATTTTATATGTTTCATTATTGGGTAAATAGCCAGTACCAGCCTTTGTTTCTTTGAGGTAGTATGTTCCATAAGTTAAATCAAAATTATTGCTAGATAAATCTATTTGTATATTGTTATTTAAATTTAAATCTGTTATTTTTTCCATTTCATTATTATAAAGAGTGAATGTGGTATCTTTTAGTGATGCTTCACCACTGGTGGTGGTACTACCAGTGTCTTTATCTATTTTTTTAATCTTTAAATTTAGTTCCTTAAAACAGTAACGTATTTTGGAATTTCTATTATTGGGTTTACCAATAGTTCCTAAGTGCTGACTATTAGGATTATAATAAAATAAAACAGGATCGCTATTAGTATCATATTTTCTGTAAAAATTTTCTTCATAACAACCTACTTGATTTTTTGTTATAGTAAGATTATTGCCATTTAATACAGTGTTAGTATTATTATTTTTTTCATAAAATTGTAACACATTGTTTGTATCATTGATGGCTAATGTTTTTCCAACTATACCATAAAAAGTTTGATTATTAAAACTTGGCATTATATAACTTTGATTTATTAAATTATTAATTTCTGCAATTTCAGAATTATATGGTTCAATTTTATTTCCATTTAATGTATCTGTAAAATAAAATTCATTATTAGGTTCTACTATTTGCCAAATCATAAGCTGAGTTATAGCATACCATTTTAAATCATCAGTGTGTCCTTTATATCCATAACCAAATCCAATGATATCAATTATTTTATTCAATGATTCGTTGTTTATATTTGGAAATGAAGCTGTTGTTTCATAAATGTTATCATTTGTATTAAATTTAGTAAATGGTTGAAGACAATAAGCAATTCTACCATCACTTGTTCTTCTGTACATTCTGGCTTTTTGATAATACTTTGATTTTGTGGTTTTATCATATTTAACCATATAAATATTATCTATGTATTCTGCTTCATAGAAACGATCACTGTCAGCATTTACAGTAGTGGTACTTATTAAATAAATAAAACTTAGTGTTAAGAATAATAATATTTTTTTCATAAATTCCTCCTTTTCTTAACGTTTTTTACTCTAGCATGGTAATTTTATTGTGACAAATTATTAAATTTTTAAATTTAAAAAATTTTTTTATTTAATATTTTAAAAGTAATGAAGTAATTTGTAATATTTAGAGTTTGAATTTTATAAATTTTCAAATTTTAAAGAAATTTTTCTTTACTTTTTCATATAACAATGATATACAATATATGAACATGTATTCATATAAGGAGTAGATTATGGAAGATAAATTGATTTTAAAACTTACGAATTTTTATAAAGTTTTTGCAGATAATAATAGACTTAGAATTTTGTTTTTACTAAGTGAGGGTAAATATAAAGTAAGTGATATTACTAGTCATTTAAATATTAGTCAATCAGCTGTATCTCATCAATTACAGTTATTAAGACAGCTTGATTTAGTTAGGGTAGAACGCGTTGGTAAAGAAATTTATTATACTCTTGCTGATCATCATATTAATATAATTTTGGACTATGGACTTATGCATATAAAGGAGAAAGATGATGAATAAGAAATTACAGTTAGTTGTAGGTATTGTTGTTTTTGTTATAGCTTTTATTTTTAAAAGTTTACCAGTATATATAGTTAGTTACTTAATTTTAGGTTATGATATTTTTATAAAAGCTTTTAATAATATTAAAAATAAAGTATTCTTTGATGAAAATACTTTAATGATTATCGCTACTATTGGTGCATTTATAATTAATGAGAATATGGAGGCTGTACTAGTTATTTTGTTATATCAAATAGGAGAGAGTTTATCTGATTATGCTATTGATAATTCTAAAGATAAGATTGTATCTTTAATGGATTCAAGAGCTGATACTGCTAGAGTTATTGTAGATGATAAAGAAAAAGTAATAGATTCTAATAAAGTTAAGGTTAATGATGTTATTTTAATTAAACCAGGAGAAACAGTTCCTTTGGATGGTGTTAGTTTAGATGATGATATTAGTTTGGATACTAAAAGTTTAACAGGAGAAGTTAAACCTTTAATTGTTTATAAAAATGATAATGTACTAAGTGGAAGTATAGTTTTATCTAAACCTTTAAAAATCAAAGTAGTAAGAGAACTAGAAGACTCAACAGTTAGTAAGATAGTTAAATTTATGAGAGATGCAAGTCTTAATAAAACAAAAACGGAAAGTTTTATTACAAGATTTTCTCATTTTTATACACCGATAGTATGTTTTTTGGCTTTATTGATTTTTATAGTGCCAACTATTTTGGGTTATAATTATCAAATCTTTTTAAATAAAGCTTTAATATTTTTAGTTATTTCTTGTCCTTGTGCTTTGGTAATTTCTGTTCCTTTGAGTTTTTTTTCAGGAATAGGAAGATGTAGCAAAGAAGGAATATTGGTAAAAAATACGATTGTTTTAGAGAAAGCGTGTAGAATTAATACAATTTATTATGATAAAACTGGAACTTTGACAACGGGAGATTTTAAAGTAGATAAAATCTTTCCTAATAAAGGGGTATCTATTTCTCTATTAAAAGAATTAGTAACAGCTGCTGAAATTTATTCTAATCATCCTTTAAGTAAGGTTTTAACTTTTGATAATATAAAAATTAAGAAGAGTGATATAACTAATCTTGAAGAAATAGCTGGTAAAGGTATTAAGTGTAAATATAAAAAGAAGGAATTATTGGTTGGTAATTTTAATAATAGAAATGTTGATGCTTTAGGCAGTGTAGTATTTGTTCATTATGATAATAAGGAGATGGGATATCTTGTTATTAGTGATGAGTTAAAATCTAGTAGTAAATTAGCAATAGAAGAGCTTAATGATTTAGGAATCAAGCAAATTATGTTGACTGGAGATAAAGAGAAATTTGCTAAGATGATTGCTACTAATTTAAAAATAGATTATGTGGCTTCATTGCTTCCTATTGATAAAGCGGAGGTTATAGAAAAATCTTTAAGTAATGATAAAGTTGTTGCTTTTGTAGGAGATGGGATAAATGATGCACCAGCTTTGGCCATTAGTGATATAGGAATTTCTATGGGTTCTATTGGTAGTGATGTTGCAATGGAAGCAAGCGATATAATACTTATGCATGATAATTTAAAGAGTATAAAAAAATTAATTAAGATAAGCAAATATACAAATATTAAAATTAGACAAAATATTGTTCTTGCTCTGTTTTTTAAAATTTTAATAATGATACTCGGTATTGTTACTCCTATTCCAATTTATTTAGCAATTTTTGCAGATGTAGGCGTTATGCTTATTACAATTTTAAATAGTTTGTTAGTTTTTAAAAAAAGATTTAGTTAGATATATTTAGATTATTCATTTTATCCTAAAAATTGAAAAAGTCAGTAAAAAAGAGTAATTTTTTTTCGCAATAAATTTGATATAATTACTACATAATAAAAAGGTGGTATGTAGTAATGAACAGAAAGCAAAGAAG
>CALVTA010000100.1 GCA_944359735.1 uncultured Bacilli bacterium
AAAATATCTCTAATTTCTGCTTGCATTAATACTGATAATGGATAATAAATCATTGGCTTATCATAAATTGGCATTAATTGCTTACTCGTTACTTCCGTTAGTGGATAAAGCCTAGTACCACTACCACCTGCTAAAATTATTCCTTTCATTTCTTCAATCCTCCTTTAATAAATATTCTAACATATAAAGTAATTAGTGTTAATTTAATTGTAAACTTTAATAAAATTTTCTCAAAACTATTTGCATTATTATAATTAATTTCAAAATACATCTGACTTTTTTTCAATATTTTAAATTTATTAATATAACTAATATTTTTATCAACACTAACTGAATGATCATGAATAATAGTTACATTGTTATTAACTAAAATTTTATACTGAGTTTTTTTCAACTTAGATGATGTTATATTCTCTTCATAATATAAAAAAGTATTTTCATCAAAAAAATTAATTTCTTTTAACACTTCACTTTTTATTAAAAAGAAACAAAACGATATTACATCTACTTTACTAACTTCACCTTTATAATAAGAGTCACTATAATTTAAATTATTATTAAATCTCTTACCGACAATAGGTAAATTACTGAATATTTCATCTTTGGGACTAGGTAAACGCCATCCTCTATTCAGTTTACCCTGCTGAAATATAACTGGTCCTACAAGTCCTACATCTCTTTTATCTAAAACCTTTTTTAAATCTTCTAAATTTTCATTACTATTAATAATAATATCAGAGTTAGAAAATATAATATCAACATTACCAAAGTCATTTATCGCTTTTTTTGCCCCAATATTTAAAGCATAAGCAAAACCTTTATTACTAGGAGTTTCTATTACCTCATACCGTTTAATTTTTAACTTTTTTAACGAATTATAAGAATCGTCTGTTGAATGATTATCAACTACATAAATCTTATCTATTACCTTATAATTTTTAATGTTATCTAACAACCTTTTAGTAGTCTTATAATCATTATAATTAATAATAATAAAAACCAAATTTCTCATTATACCACTCCTCTTTTCGTTAAAACAATAGCTACAAATATACTAACAGATGGTGCTAACAAAACATGACCTGTAATTAATGATAATAATATAATTAAGGTTAATGACAAATAATTACACATCTTATAAGAATTATCTTTTACATTATAAGTAAATTTAAAAGTTTTATAAAGGAAAAAAATAAATATACCCATATAAATAATAAATCCAACTACACCATGTCTAAATAAAATATCAAAGTAATCCATTTCTATCATTTTAGTACTTAAACTTTGCTCGTCATAATCTTCAATATAACCAATACCAAAAATTTTTTCTAAAGCATTAGACTCTTTATAATTTTCAAAAGTATTATCTAAAAATTTAAGTCTTGAACTAAAAACGAAATGATCAAATAATTTATAATCAGTAAATACATCATATATACTATCAACTTCAAGAAAGTCCAAATGTATCTCTACATTTTTATAAAAAGCTGTCTTAGGTAAATAGATAACTAAAAAAGCAGAGAAAGCAATAATGACTGAAAATAATAAAATAAGTTTTCTATATATCCTTTTCCTAATTAAATAAACTATATAGATAATAATAACAACCGTCATTATAATAAGAAAGGAAAAAAGAGGGCCCTTAGTACCGATACTTAAAATATCAAATACTAAAATACCTATTAATATGATGGTTAAAAGAAAATTTTTTTTCTGATAAAGATAAAGAAAAAAGAAAGGCATTAATATAGAAATAATTGCACTAATCTCATTAGCTGTATTAAAAAAACCAATACTACCAGTCTTACTAATCGCATAACTATC
The DNA here is from genome assembly GCA_944359735.1 of uncultured Bacilli bacterium. Classification (GTDB taxonomy): domain Bacteria; phylum Bacillota_I; class Bacilli_A; order RF39; family UBA660; genus Onthousia. Next base: position 1,825 of record CALVTA010000100.1, read on the forward strand.
AAAACCAATCCCTAGAATATCAGGAATAAAAATACCTAATAAATAGATAATATAAACTATTATTACAGTCTTATTATTAATAAAAGTTTTATTTTCTTTAAAAATAGCATAAAAAGTAATTAACATAATAGGCAAATAAAAAGTCTTCAATGCATTTTTACATTCATACAGTAAAACAGAAATATCTTTATTTACCAAAATAACTAAAGAAAAAATAACTAGATATATAAAAATACTACCAAGGGCCAAAAGTAAATATTTTTTATCTTTATTTTTATATATAAAAATAATATAAAATAAACATATTAAAATAATAATAAACCTAATTATCATTCCAATAGTAAAATCAATATTTAAAACCTGAAGCATAAAAGCTGTAATCATATCAAAAAGAGGACTTAGTATTAAGAATAATTCTATCAATTTAACCATGTTTTTCTTCATAAGTAAACCCTTTCCAATTACTTTAATCATAACATAGAAAAAACTAATTATAAAGGTTTTAAAAAAAATTGCCAATAACTTGACAATCTCATTTAGATTTAAAATTAGTATCTTTAATAATATAAATAGGTCTATGTTTTACTTCTGTATACGTTTTAGATAAATAAGTACCACTAATACCAGTACAAAAAAGCTGAATTCCACTTAAAAAAAACATAATACAAACTAAAGATGGCCAACCATCAACTGGATCACCAAAAATTAAAGTTTTAATTATTATTATAATTATAGCAATTATAGATATTAAACAAAAAATAATCCCTATAAAAGCAGATATAGTTAATGGCACTGTTGTAAATGCTAAAATACCATCTAGAGCATAAGCAAAAAGTTTAAAAAAACTCCAAGTTGTTTTACCTACTTTACGTTCAGGTATTTTATAAGTTAACCATTTTGTATTAAAACCTACAAAACTAAAAAGTCCTTTAGAATAACGATTATATTCTCTTAAAGATATAATAGCATTCACCATTTGTCTTGTCATTAACCTAAAATCTCTAGCTCCAGGTACCATTTCTGTTTTAGACATTTTAGAAATTATTTTATAAAAACAATTAGTAAAAAATTTTCTAATAAAACCATAATCATCATGACTATCAGTCTTTAATCCTACACAATCTATATCCTTATCATTTTTAATAATTTTATACATCTCTTCCAACTTCTCTGGGGGATCTTGTAAATCTACATCCATAATAGTAACATAATCCCCAGTTGCATACTCAAGACCTGCCATCATCGCTGCTTCTTTACCAAAGTTACGAGAAAAAGAAATATATTTAACATTCTTATCTTTTTTTGATAGTTGTTTTATTTCTTTTAAACTATTATCAATAGAACCATCATTAATAAATAACAATTCAAATTTAGTATTAATCATCTTACTCATAACTTTAGTAATTTCTTCATAAAAAAGAGGAATTGCATCCTCTTCATTATAACAAGGAATAATTACTGATATTTTATCCATAACATCACTGCCCTTCTACTCTAAAAAGATTTTTCTAGTTACAAAGTTAAATATCATAACTATAAATGTAGCGATTATCTTAGCAAGTAAATAGTAAATGCTTAAGAAATCAACACTCAACCACATAATTAAATCATTTAATAAAAGTCCTATTACACTAAACACAATAAATATTATAAATTGTTTCTTAGCATTTTTTTCTTTATTGACATCAAATACCCATTTGACACTTGCAATATAATTATAAATAACAGAAATACAAAATGATAAAGTATTTGATATAAGTACTGAGAAATGACAAAATTCTCTAAAAAAATAAAGAAAAACAAAATCAATTACAAAAGCAGTACCTCCTACAATACCAAATTTAAAAATTTGAATAAGTAAATTTTCATGTTTAGAATTCAATTTCACATGGAACTTTTTTAAAATCTTTTTAACAAATTTAGCAGTCTTATCATTACTATTCATTATTATCCCTCTTTGTCCTAATTAAGAACAATTCAAATATTTGTCTATTTTTCTTAGCAACTACTTCTAAAATAATACCAGTTATATACATTAAAATAGATATTAATAATAAGACTAAAGAAAATATTAAGGTTGGAAACCTAGGAACCATACCAGTCCTAAAAAACTCATTAAAAACAGGTACTCCAAATATTAGAGCAAGTATTAATAAAATTGTACCAACTAAACTAAAGAAAACTGTAGGTTTATACTCTTTAAATAACCTTGCTATAGTCATTAATACTTTGAATCCATCAGAATACGTATTTAATTTAGAAACACTACCTTCAGGACGATCTTTATAATTAACTGGTATTTCTAATAATTTAAAGTTATTGTAAACTGCATGAATAGTCATTTCATTTTCAATTTCAAAACCTTTTGATAAAACAGGAAAAGTCTTAACAAATTCATAACTAAAAGCCCGATATCCTGTCATAATATCCCTTACATTACTCTTAAATAAATGATTAATTAAACTTCTAACTAACTTGTTACCAAAATTATGGAAAGCCCTTTTATTTTCAGTAAAATAAGTACTAGACAATCTATCACCTATTACCATATCTGCTTTACCATCTAAAACATATTGACACATCTCTTTAGCAGCATCAGCAGGATATGTATCATCTCCATCTATCATCAAATAACAATCAGCATCTATATCTTTAAACATACTTCTAATAACATTACCTTTTCCTTGACGATACTCATATCTAACAATTGCCCCTGCTTTTTTTGCTACTTTATCGGTACCATCAGTAGAATTATTATCATAAACATAAATATCAGCATCAGGTAATGCCTTTTTATAATCTTTAACTACCTTTTCAACTGTCAATGCCTCATTATAGCAAGGAATTAATACTGCTATTTTCTTATCTTTATACTTTTTCTCTTCTTTACTTTTCATTTAACTTCTCTCCTTTTGTTTATTTATCTAAATTGTAACATAATAAAATATCTCTTTCAATTATTTATCGTTATTACAGTAAAAAAGAGTAAATTTTTTTCGCAATAAATTTGATATAATTACTACATAATAAAAAGGTGGTATGTAGTAA
>CALVTA010000101.1 GCA_944359735.1 uncultured Bacilli bacterium
TATGAGAAAAGGTTAAGAATAATTTGTTGTTTATATAATCAAAATTTATAATTGAGCTTGCCGAACAGGTCTAATATACCATTGTATCTTTCATGGAAATATAATTGAGCATTGTACCAATGAAGGTGTAACTTTACTTTTTACTGTGTTAGAATTAATTACAATAGTACATGTTAATTCATTTGTTTTAATTACAGGTTATTTTCAATCTAAGTTAAAATTTAAGCAGTCGAAATTGTGGACTTTAATCAATTCAAGTATATTTTATAAAATTATAATTATAGGGATTTTAACTTGTTTGGGTTATATTACTTTATCTAAAGTCGATTTTTTAAAAGAACTTTTTGTTCTAAATATAAACCAATACTGGTTTGTAAAAGTTTATTTGTTTTTATATTGTTTAAGTCCTTTTTTAAATAGATTGATTGATAATTTAGATAAGAAATATTATCAAAAGTTTTTATTAGTGTTATTCTTTTTATTTTCTATTATTCCTTATTTTACTGGTAATCAAGCTTTTGACAATAATGGCTATACTTTATATAATTTTATATTTTTATATTTCATAGGTGGTTATTTAAGAAGGTATCCAATTTCTAAAAGTTACTTTTTTAAACGGTGTTCAAAAAATCTATTAAGATTGATATTATTTTTAATTTTTAGTTTTTGTGTAATTATTAACTATTTAATATTTAACACTAGTATAAATTTATTAAATGTAAATTCTGTTATTGGTGAAATTGCTAATAATTTTACTACTATGACTATTATGTATAGTAATCCTATTGTTATTATACAGTCAGTAGCATTTTTCTTGTTATTTGAAACATTTAATATTAAATCTAAATTAATAAATAATATTTCTAAGTTAACTCTTGGTATATATATGATTCATGATAATAGCTATTTAAGAAAAGTTTTATTTGAAGTAACTGGAATTAGTAGTAGTATAATAGACTCATATATGTTTGTGTTTTATGTTATTTTAGTGGCTGTTTTAATATTTGTAGTTTGTGCGATTATTGAATTTATAAGGCAAAAAATCTTTTTATTCATTTATAAAAGAAAAATATCAGTACGGATAAGAGATAAATATTATAATTGGTTACATAGTTTAAAAATAGAATAGAAGTAAAGTAATTTTGCTTCTTTTTTTAATGTTTATAAAGAAAAAATATATTAAATTTATTGAAATTAATAAAGTGTTTATGATATATTTTTATTATAGGGTGGGGAAGTAATGAAAGAAGTAAAAAGAGAAAGATTATCAAACTTTGAATTAATGCGAATTATATCAATGTTTATGATTGTAGTTTGGCATTTAATTACTAGAAGTAATATTTTAGATCATTGTTCAGAAACAATATATTTGATTTTGAAACTTTTACAATATTTTACTATTGTTCATGTTAATTCTTTTATATTAGTTACAGGGTATTTTGGATATAAAAATAAATTTAGAATTGGAAAGATTACTTCTTTATTATGTCAGTCTTTATTTTATCGTGTATTATTTACTGTAATTTTTTTATATTTTGGTATAGTTACACTTTCCCAAATAGATATATTTAAAAATGTTTTTCCGATAGATATAACTAGTTATTGGTATTTAAATTGTTATATTGTTTTATTGTGTATTCAACCATTTTTAAATAAAATGATAGAAATACTTAGCCAAAGAGAACACCGTCGTTTGATTTTTGTAATGATTTTTCTTTTTTGTCTTATCTCAAATCTTAGTTACCAAGTAAATATTAAAAATGATGGATTTACAATTGTTCAATTTATAATGTTATATTTTATTGGTTCTTATTTTGCAAAGTATCCTTTAAAAGAAAATATTCATTTTAAAAATTATTCAAAACCTAAAAAACAAATAATTTTAGTTAGTATTTTTATATTTAGTTGGATTTTTAATTTTTTGGTTTATAACTTTTGTAATTATTTAATTTCTTTTGATAGTAGTATAATTAAAGAGGTAGGGTACTTTTTTAGACAAGGCTGTGAGCTCTATAGTGGTTTTTTTGTCCTTATTCAGAGTTTAAGTTATTTCTTATTATTTGAAACATTTTCTTTAAAAAGTAAATTTGTCAATCATATTGCTTCTTTAACATTTGGTGTTTATTTGATTCATGAAAATGTATTAGTTAGAGGAGAACTATATAAGTTTTTGAAATTAGATGTTGATTATGTTATGACTTCAAATATAGTTATTTTAAAAATTATAGTTTATGCTATTTTTATATTTATAATTTGTATATTAATTGAACAATTTAGAGTTTTGCTTTTTAGATTTGTAAATAAAGGTAAAGTTGTTATTAAATTAAAGAACAAAATACGAAAATTTATGATAGAATTTTAGTAAAGGGAGGCTATTTATGAAAAAAGTATGGGTAATTGCATTTTTATTAATGTTTGGTTTTATTTTTAGTATGTTTTTAACCGTTAATGCTAGTAATAATACTTTAGTTACAATTGATTTCCCTATGATTAATGAAGAGGCTACAGATAGTATTTTTATACGTGGATGGATAATGAGTAAAGAGGATAATGTGGGGGTAGAAATTTATATTGATGGAGTAAAAGTGGATGAAGAAATTGATCGACATGAAAGAACAGATGTAATTAATGCTATTAAAGGTTATGGAGACGAATTGATAAATCCTACTCCAGGTTATCAAACAAATGTAAATATAAGTTCTTATTCATATGGTAAACATAATGTAAGTGTTAGAGCTGTGAAAGATGGTAATGTTTTAGCAAGTGAGACGAGAGACTTTTATAAAAAAACACCTTCTACAATGATTTCAATAGATATACCAAGTAGTAATGAAAAATTAACGAATGATGAAATGACA
>CALVTA010000102.1 GCA_944359735.1 uncultured Bacilli bacterium
AACGTTTTTTATATTTTGTTATTTATTTTGAATTTAAAAAGACTGTAATAAAATTATTTTATTTCATTACAGCCCCTAATTCTCTCAATGGAGCGAATCACATACAAGTTACGAACCTAGTTCTCTTTCTAAAAATATTATATATAATTTTTGTCGGATTTCAATGAAAGTATATGAAAAATCAGAAAATAATGTATAATTGAATTGTAAAGGTAGATGATTTATATGTTTAAAATAGATGATTTATTAGGTTTGTTTCCAAATGAAAAGACTAGAAAAATGTTAGTATATTCATACTATTTATCTCAAGAGAAAGATAAAGAAGCATCAGATAGTGTATTTGAACAATTTTTATTATTAAAAAAAATGAACCCAAAGATTAATATAATTTTAGACACAACAAAAGAAAAATCTTATTTTAATTCTGCTGAAAATCTATATACATAAATGATTTGTCGATAGAAACATTTTTTCATGAACTTACACATCTATTATCATATAATTATTTAAATTTTCAAATGCCAAATGAATATTATTTATTTAAAAGAAACTTTTTAGCAAGTCCAGATAATGAAAGTTTAGTGGTGCAATTTTTGCATTTATGTGAAAAAGAAAAAGCGAAATTCTTTCAAAGGTTTATTAACGAAAGTGTAGATGATTATAAAATTAAAACTTTAAATGAAATGAATAATGTTCACCAAGAACCACAAAGTAGCCAACTTGATTTAATTCGTATGCTAGAGGATATAGTAGATTCTTTATATGATGGTCAATCATTTTCACAAGGTTTAGTAAGTATTAATGACAATAATAGTTATGCTGTTAAAACACAAAAAACAGCTGGTCACGGATGTGAATATTTCTCAAATACTGGTTTTCAATTTGAAGAAATACTTGCTAATTATCAAGCAATAAAATTAACAGATCCTAAAAATGAATTATTTGTTTTGTTGAAAAATATTTTAGGAGCAAAATTTATTTCTTTTTTAGAACAAAGATGTAGCGAAATATGTGGCAAAAAATCTAAAATAGAATTTAATAATAATATTTCAAAAAAGTAATGTCTAATTTGCATTACTTTTATTGTTATTTGAATCGTAAATTACCTTATTTAAAACAAAAATTTTCCTTTCATATTGAAATCTATATATATAAATATTTACTTCTATTAAATCTGCAATTGATGTGATAATAGTATTTATAGTATCAATATCCATTTTAGGTTCAAATACATAAGTATAGTCTTTAATTAGCAGTCTGAAAAATCAAATTGAGATAGTCTGTCTTTATTAGATTTTTGTACTAATATTTGTTTTTCAGTTTAATTTACAAATACATTAATTTTGATATTTTTTTCTCGTAATTAACTTTATTCTTTCAAATAAGAGGGCTGGGATCTCCATATAGAATTTGTAAGGGAGTACAAATTCAGTGCTGGCTAATACAAATATTATAGTTTGTACTCACACATTTTTAGTATAAATTAATTCATTTAAAATAATTTCTTCTGCAATATTTTTGTAGTTATTCATTAGTTTTGCCCATTCTAATTGATTAATTTCTTTACTTTTTTCAGAAAGTAATTTATCTGATTTTTTAAATTGTTCTATTAGGTTATTTAATTTGTTTTCACATTCATTACTGACTGAGACATGGTAGTTCGTTAATTCATTTTATATCATATTTACAATTACCTCGATGGTAATTGTACCACTAATAATTAAAAATGTAGGAAACCTGATATTTAAATATTACATCTCTTTTGGAATATAAAGTATCATATTTTAAATAAAAAAATAATTGTTGAATGGAAAAAGATAAGATTTTTTGTATTTCTTATCTTTTTTGGGGAGTTGGCATAGCTGACAAATTAAAACTTTTGGCTTTAAGGCATCCTGGAATAGTTCCATATTTATGAATGCTAGTATCATTCCAATTAGATACATAAATTGCTAAGCAATCTGGGTTATTAAATGAGGGACCTATAACTAATTCGTAGCCATCTGTAATATATCTCTGCCAATAATCTTCTCTGAGTTTAGATTTCTTTTCTTCATCACTACTATTAGTATTTAATGAGCAATTACCCATATAAGCACCATAATTTGTAATATATATATTTAGCACTGGATGTACGTATCCACCAAAAGATTGCAAATCTGACCTAAGTATGTTTTTTTTGTGTTCTTCTAATTGTTGCTCGGTATATGTAGATATTATTCCATTTGGAGATATTTGAACTTGCGAACTATAAACAAAGTTTATATCGTTAATTGCAATATCCAATTGTTGAAACTCTGTAAGAAGTATTGCCAACAATTCGGTTTCCTTATCATTTAAATTATGTATATTTTGATAACTTTGAGTTGTTACTAAAGAAATATTTATTTGTTTTGCAGGGCCATCCATATTATTCATTAATCTTCGAATTGTATTTTTTAAATTACTAAACGACTTTCCAATTATTTGCCCCATATCCATGTGTGCTAAAAGCCTTACTACATTATTTTCTCCGCTTTTTATAACAATAGCTACACCTACGCATGGACCCAATCCGTATGTTAATAAATGGTTGGTTTCATTTGTTGATGTACATATACTTCTCATACTAACATATCTTACTGAATCATTTCCAACACCAATTGCCATTTTACTATTATAATCTTTTGTCATTATTGCATCACCTCTCAAATGTTTAAATTCATTAATCTTAATTGTAATATAATTATATAATTAAACTCCATTTTTTCATATAATTTGAAAACAAAAAAATAAATATATTAATTATTATTAAATTTCAATAAGGCAATCGCATAAAAACTTTGAGAAGCTAGGCATTACTTAATATTATTAAGATAATCTTCTAATTCGGATAATTTTATTTTATTAGATAAGTTTTTAATATAAATATCATTAGAATAATTAAAGGCAAGAAATGTTATGTCTTTAATGATAACTCTATGAGGTTCTAAATACTGCAAGTTAGATTTATCAATCTTTCTAATACTACCATTAACAAAAATAGGAGTAGTCTTACAAAAATCACAGATAAACTCGAGCCTTTGTTTTAAACCTTTTTCCATTTCAATTTCTTGCTTAATAATATGAATCATAAATACCATCCTTCCTTTAGGATGATTTCTTTGTAACAACAAAAAAACCAATCTTTCGATTGATTTTCTATATATCAATGTCCGAAAAGTTCGAACAGATTCGTCAATGGAGCAATTGTGTATCTCGTTTGAGAAACAATTACATACAAATGTAATAAGAGATAAATCTTAATTACATATTCATTATAACATACGGCAGACTTCGTCCGCAACCTAACTAACTAGAATAACAAAAAAAGCAAACTCCGCTTGAAATAGT
>CALVTA010000103.1 GCA_944359735.1 uncultured Bacilli bacterium
TCTTGTCATACAATCAACTACCTTTTATTTATTATATCAGATATTTGATTGCGAAGAAATTTCACTCCTTAAAGCTGAGGAATAACTGTCTTACTAGTAAAATCATATGACTCTAAAAATGTATATAAAATTTGTGGCATATCACTCCACCATATAGGATAACCTACAAAAATAACATCATAATCATCAATAGATTCTAATGGATCTTTAATCTCTGGTCTAGCATCATTCTCTTGTTCTTCTAAAGCTTGATCTGTCAAATCATCGTGATTAGTTGTATAAGGTGTAACAGGTTCAATTCTAAATAAATCTCCATTGGTATATTCACTTATTAACATGGCAACATACTGAGTATTTCCTAATACTTCTCCATCAACAATAACTGTACTATTCTCTTCATCTTCATTCATATTAGAAGCATCATCAGTTTCAGATAATGAAAAGTATGTAACTAACACTTTACTATCTCCATCTACTCTATTAGGAACACTATTAGTAAGGTTATCACTAGTATTATCATTACTACTTACTAGATAAATAACACCAATTACCACTATCAACAAAACAACCCCTATAATACCTATAACTGTATTTTTCTTCATTTTTTACTTTCTCCTTTTTTTAACATTACTAAATTATAAAGTCCATATCCTATCATTATAAACATAATAAATATTCCTAAATAATCAATAAGTACTATTATTAAGTTATCATCACTATATAAAGGATATAAATTTTGTAATGTAAGTTTAGGAATAAACTGTTTCTTTATAAAGCCATTTATCCCAAAAATAAGGGCAAAGACTATTAAGAATATATTTAAAATAATCTTTCCTTCTTTTTTTAGTTTCACAAGAGTATTATAGTGAAGTCCAAGATGTAGGGCACTGATTAGATAGATACTATAAGCAGATATTATATGTAACTGTCTACCTAACATATGTCTAGTAACTCCTAAAAAAGTAAAGATATGTTGGCTTATTAACAATGAACTTATTACCATAATAATCATCATAATAATTAATAGAATATCAGTTATGAGGAAAGCTAATTTTAATTTAGTAAGCTTTCCTTTAAACATTGTTTTATAAAAGTTTCTATTTAAGATATGATGAAGTATGAATAAGACAAAGACAGACACACCTAATATTTCGTGAGCAAAAACACCAGTAAACTGATTTAACATTAAAGCTAGGAAAAGAATTACCATTAAAATATCAACAATTATTCTTAATTTCTTTTTCATACTTAATCTTCACTTTCAAATATATTTAAACTATTTAACCAGTCACTTATCTCTTTTTTACCACTATCACTAGAAGCACTACTTCCTGATAATCTAAGACCATCTAAAACTGCGGCATTTTTACTAGATGCCTTAATACTAGTGACACTATTTTCTATTCCATCACTTGAACTAGTACAGAAAGGTATTACTATCTTATCAGTTAAGTCATAACTTTCAAGGAATGAGTTAATCATAGCAGGAGGCATATCCCACCATATAGGATAACCTATAAAGATAACATCATAATCTTCCATATTATCTACAGTATCCGCAAGTTCTGGTCTATCACCATTATTAATCTCTTCTTCTGCCTCAGTATATAAATCACTATATTCACTAGCTCTCTCAATCTTAAATAAATCTCCATCTACTTGATTAGCAATTTCTTCAGCCATTCCTTCTGTATTACCACTATAAGAATAGTAAGCTACTAAAATATTCATATCACTAGTATCTAAATTATCTATAACATTATTAGTATCTTCTTGATTTAAAGAAGCATCTTCTCCCACATTAGGAGAGGAATCTCTCATAAAGAAGAATACCCCCCCCTGCAATTAAAACAATAACAACTAAAATTATTCCTACAATTACACCTTTTTTCATAAAGTCCTCCACTTAACTAATACTATCTATAAATTCAGTTATTTCATCATCACTTGGACTAGAACTAAAACGATGTCCTTCTTGCCAAGTACCAGTACCTGCTATATCTTCTAATAAATCTCCACTTTGTCCTAAACCAGATGAAGAAGAAGTACAGAATGGAATAACTGTCTTACCAGTAAAATCATTCGCTTCTACAAAAGAGTTTACTGGCCAAGCAGCTATACCCCACCAAATAGGATAACCAATTAAAACAGTATCATAACTATCCCAAAGAGGAACAGTAGTATTCTCAAGTTCTACATCTCTTAAAGATTCATCATTATATTCTCTTGATACACGAGAATTATCATCCGTCCAGTCTAAATCTTCATCAGTATATGGATCACTTGGAACAATTTCAAATGTATCAGCATTTAAATCTTCTGCCATTTTCTCTGCAACTTCTTTTGTATTACCAGTAGCAGAATAATAAACAATTAAAGTCTTACCTAGAACACTACCTATATTATCATCTTGAGTACTATCTTCATTATTAGTAACATTATTATTGTTATTTACATTATTATCATCACTATCATTACTTAAGAATGAGTATCCTAAAACTGCTACAACCGCAATAATCAGTAC
>CALVTA010000104.1 GCA_944359735.1 uncultured Bacilli bacterium
TGGAATAGTAAAGAAAGAGCGATTATGGGTGGTACTGAATATATCGCAAGTAAATATATTAATGCTAATCAAAACACTTTATATTATCAGAAGTTTAATGTATCACCAGATGCTGTTTATCCTATTTATACTCATCAGTATATGACTAATATAAGAGCTCATTCACAGGAAGCATATAGTATTTATAAAAGTTATAAGAATAATAATCTTTTAAATAATACTTATGAGTTCTTAATACCTGTTTATAATAATATGCCTAATGATAATGAAGTAATTTTACCTGATGATGATAACGAGGAAGAAATAATTACAACTCCTGATATTGATATAAATACTGGTGTTGTAGTATCAGGATTAAAAATAGATGGAGAGATTGTTTCTAATATTTCTTTTAATACCAATATTGATACTATTAATAGTAAGTTAAATAGTGTTAATGCTAACTTAAAAGTTATTAGTTATTTAGATAGATATGGAAATAATGCCAGTGGTAATGTTGGTACTGGAGATACTTTAGTGATTAGTAATGGATCTACTACTAAGTCTTATAAAGTAGTTATTTATGGAGATAATAATGGTGATGGTAAAGTTAGTATAGTTGATTTATTAAGAGTTCAAAAAGATATTTTAGGAGGTAGTAATTTATCTACATATGATAGACGTGCTAGTGATACTAATAGAGATGGTAATATTGATATTGTAGATTTACTTAGAGTTCAAAAACAAATACTTGGTAGTAGCACAATAGAACAGGGGTGAGATAGTTTATGAGAAAAATATTATTTGTATTAGGACTTAGTTTCCTTTTCTTTTGTCCTCATATAGTAGATGCTGCCTCAATAAGCATCGCAGGAACAACTTCTACAGGAACAGTCGGAGGCAATATTACAGTTAGAGTTAATATAAGTGAAAGTAGTGGTTTAGGAAGTTGGGAATATAGTTTGGATTATGATAGTAGTAAATTACAACTTTTAAGTGGTAATACTCATGTAGTTGGTTATGTTGATAGTGTTGGTCAGACTAGTCAAAGTTATACTTATACTTTTAGAGTTAAAGGTACTGGTTCTACTACTATATCAGTTGTAAATACATCTATCGCTTCATGGGATGAAGTAGTTACTAGTCCAACTGATAGTACGACTATTAATTTAGTAGCAAGAGAAGAGGCAGAAACTAATTATAGTAGTGATAACAATCTTGCTAGTCTAGAAGTTGTAGATCTTACTTTGAGTCCAGAGTTTAATAAAAATACAACAAGTTATAGTGTGGAAGCTGATGCAGACACTGCTAGTGTTACTGTTAATGCTAAGGCAAATGATAGTAAAGCGAAAGTAAGTGGAACGGGAGAAATAGAAGTACATGAGGGTGCTAATACTATAAATGTTACTGTAACAGCGGAGTCTGGAGCCACAAAGACTTATACGATAGTTGTTAATGTTAAAGAAAAAGATCCTATTAATGTAAAAGTTAATAAAGAAGAGTTAAGTGTTGTTAGAAAAAATGACGAGTTAAAAGACTTAGTTAAGGATTATTATATAGAGACAACTGTTAAAATAAACGATGAAGAAGTACCTGCTTATAAAATAGAAGCTTTAGATCTTACTTTAGTCGCTTTAAAAGATGAGAAAGGTAATATTAAATTTTATAGCTATGATGATGGAGAGTATATTTTATATCAAGAATTAGGGAGTGATTTGCTTACTGTTCATCTTTTGGATAATGGTAAAATTCCTTCTAATTATAGAAAATATACTGTTACTATAGATGGTGAAAAGTATAAAGTCTATAAATTAAATAAAAATTCTAAATATTATTTAGTTTATGGTGAAAATGTTGAAACAGGTAAAAAAGGTCTATATTTATATGATAGTGTTGATCATACTATTCAAAGATATTATGATGAAGAGGTTGGTAGTTTAAATGATAAGCTTAGAATGAATTCATTTATTATAATTGGTCTTATAGGATTAATTATATTCTTATTAATAATTTTCTTAATTGCATTACATACTAAGAATAATAAGAGAAGGAAAAATAAAAGAGAAATTAAGAAAAGATTAAAACAAGAAAAAGATAATTTTTAAGATAAAGATTAGGAGTGTAATTATGGAAGTAGAACATCGTAGTAAGCGTCTAGCGATAATGATATTAATTGGATTTTTATTAATTGTTATAGGAATTATTTCTTATGTTGTTATTAATTATAATGATGATCAAGCAGAAGTAAAAAAACGAATGGAAGCAGTTATTAATTCTTATGATACTTTTAAGAGTGATATAGATAATTTTAATAGTATTAGAAATACAATTTATGATGAAGTGATGCAGGATATGTATTATCAAACTTTGAAGGATAATGATATTCATTTTAAGGATCTATTTAGTAATTATAAAAAGAGTTTAGAAATTATTGATAAAGAATATAACGAGTTAAAAGATAAATGTATTAATGTTTTACATCCTAATGCTGATGCTAATAATAAGTGTGAAGCGATTATTGTTGGATATGAGGAAGTTGTTAATACTTATATTAGTGATGTTAAAAGTTATAATAATAATATAAATTCTTATAATAAATGGTTAGCTGATAATAATAGTGGTGATCCAAAGTTGGAAGAAATTAAACTTGATCGTGATTATATTGATGTTAATGGAGATAGAGAGTATAATGGAAAAAGACAAGGAGAAGCTGAATTAGATGATTCTTCTAATAGTTCAGATGTAGAGAATGGAGATCTGCCTGATGAATAATAAGGATTTAGATAAGACAATTGTAATGCCAAGTATTGCACGGGAAATGAAGAAGGAAAAAAGGAAAGATAAGAAGTTAGTTACTAAAATAATTATTGCTCTTTTTATTATAGGAAGTTCTTTTTCTTTATTCTTGTTTTATGGACCCGTTTCTTCTTTTCGTAATTTTTGGATTACTTCAGCGATGACTTCTATGTCTCATCAGTATTTAGCAACATGGTTTTATAATGATAAAGTTATTAATGAAGTACTTGCTAATAATCATATTGTTGAAGTTGATGAGAATACTAATCCTGATTTAATTAATTTTAAAGATTATGATACTAATCAAAAAATATATGAAAATGAATATGAAAAAGAAATATTAACAAAGGATCCTGGTAATGATTTGTATAAAGTTATAGAAGTTAGTGGAAGTGGATATCAAGGGTATTTAGTGGCTATTTATGATCCGTCACGTGTATCTATTGCTACTACAGCATATATTGGGAAAAGAGGAGAGGCTATTACAACGGTTGCAAAACGTGAAAATGCAATAATTGCTATTAATGCGGGAGGATTTTATGATCCTGATTGGAATAGTAATGGTGCTTTACCTCATGGTACTGTTATTAAGGATGGAGAAATTGTAAGTGATTATGATGATGCTAGTATGGGTGGTGGATTCGTTGGTTTTACAAATGATAATAAATTGGTTTTGGGTAAAATGAGTAAAGAAGAAGCTCTTGCAATGGGAATAAGAGATGCTATTGAATTTGGTCCTTTTTTAATCGTAAATGGAAAAAGCAGCTTTGTTAAAGGCAATGGTGGTTGGGGTATTGCACCTCGTACTGCTATAGGTCAAAGGGAAGATGGTATAGTTTTATTCTTAGTTATTAATGGACGTCTTGCGACTTCAATTGGTGCTGATATGGGAGATTTGACAGAGATAATGGAAAATTATGGAGCTATTAATGCGGCTAATATGGATGGAGGAAGTTCTAGTGCTTTAGTTATCAATAATGAAATTATTAATCATCCTGTAGCAGCTGGGGATAATGGATTAAGAGATATACCGACATTTTGGATAGTTAAATAACTATTCTTTTATGCAAGGATGGCGGAATAGGTAGACGCGCTACTTTGAGGTGGTAGTAGTTAATAAAACTGTGGGAGTTCGAATCTCCTTCCTTGCACCATTGGGAAATCTGTTCGAACTATTCGAACTTTTGATATAGGAATCAATCAGAAATGATTGATTTTTTCGTTT
>CALVTA010000105.1 GCA_944359735.1 uncultured Bacilli bacterium
TAGAATACATGATATTTTTGTTTATATAAAGAGTATTATCTCACATTGTCAATATAAATTTTTATGCGATTGCCTTAAGTAAAAAATCGGTTGTTTGACAAAAGGGTGTAAATAGTGTATATTATTAATCAGTTGGAGGAAATAGACTATGAAAAATGTAATTGTAAATAATAACAACTTATTATTAGCCTTATTATTAAACCGATTATGTAGTAATGGGTCTATTTTGAGTGCTATTTAATAAAGAATAAGAAAATAAGTAATTCATATAGAGTCAATACTACATTTAAGTATTGGCTCTATTTTTGTTTATGAAAGGGATGATTGATATGTATAATTTTAAAGAAGTAGAAAAGAAATGGCAAGATAAATGGTTCAATGAAAAAAGTTTTAAAGCAGTAGATTTCCATCCGACAAAACCTAAATATTATGTACTATATGAATTTTATAATATTAGTGGTAATCTTCATATGGGACATTTGAAAGGAACTGTTCCAGCAGATGCACTTTCAAGAATGAAAAGACTTCAAGGATATAATGTGCTTTTTCCAATCGGTGGTGATGCCTTTGGACTACCAGCTGAAAATGCAGCAATTAAAACAGGTATCAATCCAGAAGATTTTGTTAAAAATGGTATGAAAAAAGCAATGGAACAATCTAGAAGAATTGGTCTATCATTTGATTGGGATAGAACTATTTGTACAAGTGATTCAAGTTATTATAAATGGACACAATGGATATTTAAAAAATTCTTAGAAAATGGAAAAGCATATAAACAAAAGGGTGTAGTTAATTTCTGTCCTAATTGTAAGACAGTTCTATCTAATGAAGATTCACAAGGTGGAGAATGTGATAGGTGTCATGGTAAAGTTGTTCAAGAAGATAGATGGGTTTGGTTCTTGAAGATGAAAGAATATTCTGAAAAACTTCTTGAAAATGTAGATAGAATTGATATGAATGAAAGTCTTAAAGAACTTCAAAGAAACTGGATTGGTAAAAGTGAAGGTATGGAAATAAGTTTTGATATAGTTGATAAAGATGATAAAAAGCTTACAACTTCATCAATATTTACAACTTGTATTGAAACTATTTATGGGATAACTTTCTTTGTCATGGCTCCAGAACATAAGCTAATTGATGAACTAAAAGATTCAATTAATAACTATGATGAAGTTAAAGAATATCAAAAACAAACGACATATAGAAGTGAACTAGATAGAATATCAGATCAAAAAGAAAAAACTGGTTGTGTTCTTGATGGAATATATGCAATTAATCCTATTAATGGAAATAAAGTTCCAATTTATATTTCAGACTTTGTTCTAGCTAATTATGGAACAGGAATTGTTATGGCGGTTCCAACACATGATCAAAGGGATTATGAATTTGCTAAAAAGTTTAATATACCAATGATTCAAGTAATAGATGGTAGTGTAAGTAAACAAGCATATGAAAAATATGATTATATTAAAAATAATAATATCATGATGAACTCAGAAGAGTTTGATGGTATGCCAGTTAAAGAAGCTAAAGAAAAAATCATTGATAAAGTAATTAAACTTGGTTTTGGTAAAAAACAAATTAACTATAAAATGCAAGATTGGTCATTTAATAGACAAAGATATTGGGGAGAACCTTTTCCAGTAGTATTCTGTGATAAATGTGGAACAGTTCCACTAAATGATTCTGATCTACCTTTAACACTACCAAAAACAAATGACTATATGCCTAATGAATCAGGTAATTCACCACTTTCAAAAATTGATAAATGGGTTAATTGTAAATGTCCTAAGTGTGGTGGACCTGCTAAAAGAGAAACTGATACAATGCCTAACTGGGCTGGCTCATCATGGTATTGGCTAAGATATTGTGATCCACATAATGATAATGCACTTGCTGATTTTGAAAAACTTAAATATTGGGGAAGTGTTGATTGTTATACAGGAGGAACAGAACATATTACAAGACATGTACTTTATGCATTCTTTTGGCAAAATTTCCTTTATGAAATAGGTGCGGTTCCTACTCGTGATCCATTTATTAGAAAAATGGGAAGTGGGCTTATACTGGATGATACTGGCAAAAAAATGAGTAAAAGTTCTACAAATGGTGTTTCACCAATGCAAGTTATTGATGAATATGGAACTGATGTAGCTAGACTTCATGTTCATTTTCTAGGTGGTTATGAAGACAATACACCATGGACTTATGATGGGATATCAGGAATAACAAGTTTTATTAATAGAGTTTGGGATTTGAAAGATATAGTAAAAGATGGTGGAATATCAGAAGAACACATATATGAAATAAATGGACTTATTAAAAAGATAACTGAAGACATTGAAAATCTTAAAATGAATACTGCTATTGCTTCATTTATGACATTTATAAATGTTATTAAAAAAGATAAATTCATTACAAAAGAAGAATTAAGAATATTCTTAATCTTACTTAATCCGCTAGCGCCTCATATAACTAGTGAAATGTATGAAATGATATTTGGTGGAAATATAATTGATGATGAATGGCCTAAATATGATGAAGAATACTTGGAGAGAAATGAAATAAATCTACCAATTCAAATTAATGGTAAAATGAAAAAAACTATTTTGATTGATTCAAGTATAGAAGATGAAAATATTATTATAGATATGATTAAATCAGAATACCCTGATATGATAAAAAAGGATATTAAAAAAGTAATATATATCAAGGGTAAAATTATTAATATTATATGTTGAAAAAAGGACAATGTCTTATCTTTCAAGACCATTGTCCTTTTCTTTTTTATGTTTATAAAATTCTTCAGTAGTTTCATCCATTTCATTATTTAAATGTTTAGTTGCTTTTTCAATTTCTCTTTTATTAAATAAATTATGTTTTCTCACAAATTCTTGATTTACTTTTCGTTCTTCAGGATCATAATCATGTTTGAAAGCAAATAAACTTAATATCTTATTATTAAATAATTTTTCAACTATTTTTTGAATAAATTCAGGAAGTTTTTCAAAGACTTTATTCAAATGATCAACTAAATAATTAGTTTTCCCTTCTAGTTCCTCATACTTTTCTTTATATTGTTTATTTTCAAACTTTAAATGAATGTTTTCTTCAGTTAGTTTATTAATTTCATCTTGCATTTTGTTTTTTGATTTTAATACAATTTTATTATTAAGTTTTTTCTTTTTATCAATTTCATCACTTATATCATTTTTATCTTTATTAAGTTTAGTTATTTGTTTATTGATAGATTCTTTATTATCTTCTAAATAAGATACTTCATTTTCAAGATTAGATATTTCTTGTTTAAGGACTTTAACTTTTTCATTATAAACTTTTCTTTCAAATGGAGTAATATCTCGATTTTTACCTTTTTGTTTTTCTTTTAACTTTGAATCCATACCATAAGCAATATTAAATTCATCAATACATCTTTCTCTCATTTTATCTTGAAAAACTACTAATGATTCTTTTGTGAAGATAGAAGTTTTACCAACTTGTCTTGATAAACCTGTTTTACAATTTTCTTTAACTGGAACGCCGACAATATGCAAGTGTGGAGAGTGTTCATCAAAATGTATAGTAGCATTTGCTACATAAAAGTCTGGAACTATTTCTTTTAAATCTTCTAGTTGTTGTTCAAATACATGTGTCATCTGATATTTATATTCTAAACTTTTATCATCCCAATAAACCATATCTCCAAGTTCAATAACTATCTCACAACCAAGATCATGTTTTGTATCATTACTTATCTTATTAAAGTAGTTATCTATTTTTCTATCATCTCTTGTTTGTCTATTATTGTATTCAATTCTTGCTTCATCAAATAAATCTAAATATAATTCTTTAACATCTTTAGTAATATCATTTGAACCTTTAATAGTTTTAATTAGTTCTTGTTTGTTATCGTATAATCTTAAATTATGATGATTAACTTTTCCAAGTTGTCTTACATTTTGAATAGCATTATTACTTTTATTAGTTGTTCCTGATAGATTATTCTTTGCCTCTCGTCTTGCTTTAATAGTTTTATTACTATCATTACCTAAATGAAACGAATAAGATAATTCCATACTTTTACACCTCCTTAAATTATGAATATTGAAATGGTACGAAAGTGGCTTTGTCAATATTCATAACTTCCTATATATCTTGTCAGAGACAAGATATGGAAGCTAAGGTTTACCACCTTAGAAACCGTATTAATTTAACACTATCGCCACTTTCATTTACTATCGTAAACAAAACGTGCCACGTTTATAAATTAATCTTCGATATCAGGTATACATTCAAATAAGTCTGGAATGTCTACCTTAATATCGTTAGGAGAGTCTTTTGTTACGAACATTCCCATACCCAATATTTCTTTTGAGTCATCATCTTTTTCAGTAGGGAATATTCTTACAACGACATCTCCTTTATGAAGTGGTAACATTTTTAATTCTTCAGTTTTCTTATATAAAGTACCTTTATAAAACGCCACTTCATAACATTCATTTAATCTCATTAAATGTCTATATACTTCTTTAGCAGGTAAGTATTCACTATAACGAACTTTACCATCTACACATATACCATTAAATGAATGTGCTATTTTTCTTTTCCAATCAATATAACCTTTATCAAATAATGATTTAAAATCTTTATAGAAAGTAGATCTAAAATTCGTTAGTTTAACTTTATATTTATTATTTACTAATTCTAATTCTATATCATCAATATATCTCATAACTATTTCCGCTTTCTCTTCTCGGTCTAAATTGTCCCAACTATCTACAAAAGCATTATATAGAATTGGTAATTTGATAGAATTGATAAAGTCCATATCTCTTTTAACTAAAATATCATCAACAGTTAGATTTAATTTACTGACTTGTTCATTTTCTAAAATCTTCTTTTGAATATCTTTAATTTTATTTTCAATAGTATTTGTTTCTTCTTTATATTCTTCTTCAGTAAATAACTCATCAATATATGCTTTTCTAATTCTTGCTTTTTTATTATTAAGATTAGTTAGTTCTTTTTCAAATTCTTCTTTTGGGTTATGTATCTTATTTTGTAATACAGGTAAGAAGAATTCATTAACAACTGAATCATATTCAAAGATATCTGATAATAATTCTTTAATTGAATCTTCAATTTCATGTTCTCTAATATTACCACGACATTTTTCACATCTATAATAGTAATACCATTTATCAGCTTTTATTTTATGTGAAGCACCGCCAGCAAGTATTCTTCCACATTTAGGACATTTTAGTTTTTGTAAGAAGATATAAGTTTGACTTCTCATATAGTTTCTTTGATTCTTCTTCTTTTGAACTTGACAACTATCCCATAATTCACGACTAACTATTGGCTCAACAACATCAGGAAAGTATCTTGGATTTCTTGCAGTTTTACCTTGAATATAATCTCCCTTATAAATAACATTAGTAATAATCTTTAATATACTTGTATCTTTCCAATTAGTTTTATCTAATACTTTTTCTTTATTGAATAATTTAGCAATAGTGTTATAAGTAAGTCCTTCAAAATATAAATTATATATTCTAATAACTATATCTTTTGTAAGTGGATCAGGAACTAACTTTTTATTTATATGTTTATAACCGAGTGGAGCTCTTGCAGGAATATGTCCTTGTTTAATAGCACCCTCTAAGCCAATAATAGTTCTTTCGCTTGTTCTTTCAATTTCGTTTTGTGAAACACTCATCATTATACGAGATACCATTTTACCATTAGCAGTAGTAGTATTTATATCATCATTAACAAAGGCAATATTAATATTATATTTTTCTAGATAGTCCATTAGTGTTTCCCAATCTCTTGTACTTCTTGTAATTCTATCTAGTTTTAAAGCAACAATCATATTTATTTTTTCTTGTTTACCATCTTCAAGCATTCTATCATATTCTGGTCTAAAATTACCTGTTTTAGCACTTATTCCAGCGTCAGTATAATATTCTACTATCTTATAACCATTAAACTTACAATAAGCTTCTAATCGTTCTTTTTGTTCTGGTAAACTAAAACCCTCACGAGCCTGATCTTCAGTTGATACTCTCATGTAGATTCCACATAATTTCTTTTCATTATCCATAAATCTTCAACTCCTTTTACTAAAAAAGAGGAGACAATAGTATCTAGTAAAGTCTAAATACTACTGACTCCTCATTAAAATCAATATTAGACCTGTTCGGCAAGCTCAATTATAAATTTTGATTATATAAACAACAAATTATTCTTAACCTTTTCTCATA
>CALVTA010000106.1 GCA_944359735.1 uncultured Bacilli bacterium
AAAAAAGGCACTATATTACTACATATCATAAATACATACATAGTAATATAGTGCTTGAATGGGGTTTCAAAAGGGCTTTCCCTTTGCACACATCGTTATTGGCTTTGCCAATATCGTAGTGTGTTACTATTTCGGTTGAAATAGTTTAAAAAGCAGAAATCCGTTAGTTATGAAATTTTTTGGGATTTCTGTTTTTATTTTTATAGAGTTTTCTTTTTATTCAAATTAGGACAAGTAGATATTGCCCTTTGAGCCAGTCCCCATTCGTTATCATTATTGTATCCAGCAACATAAACAAGATTTTCAATAAATTTACAATTTAATGGTCTTCCCATTACCCACTTAAATGCTATTACACCATCTTTATCAGGTTGACCAAATTGTTCAAAATACATACTAGCAATTTCTTTTGTCCAAGGCATTGGATTATATTGTGCAAAACCCATTCCTACAGGTGTACTTGCATTATATAAGGCAGCTAATACTTCATTTCTATCTTTATCTGAAATATCAATAACATCTGATTCTATTTCAACACAACCATAATCAACATCAGGTAATTCTTCTTGTGTTAATCCTAGTACCTCAGCATTATATTTTTTTCTAAATTCGTGTGCAAATTCTGGAGATGTACATTGTCTAACATATTGTGGAACAAGAGCAATAAATGGAAGAGTATTTTCTCCTTCTTTTTCTGCATCTTGTAATGCCATTTTAAAAGCTAAAACCAATGTATCTATATCAATTCTATCTGGAATCATTTTTGCAAATTTATGATAAAATTCACTTTCAGAATTATATCTATTAATTGTTCCTGATGCTGATTCAAAACTTTCTTTAGCATTTTCAAAAAATAACATAATATCATCTCCTATCTTCTATTACAATTCAATGGTTTTAATCTTTTTACAAATGGTTCATTGTCATCAAATGAAGTTACTTTGGGTTCGATAAATCTTGATAAATATTTATCATACTCTGTTTTTGTTTCTTCGTTTTCTTTTAATGTTCCGCTTTCAATAGTATCATCATTCTTAACTAAAATATACCACCCATCTCCTGAAATAATTTTAGTATAATTAGTAAAATCTAATGGTAATTCTTCTCCATTAACTTGATACCTTAATGAATTCACATTAAGAGCTACTGCATCCAAAGTATCTATATCAGTATTACTTACATCATTAATAGATATAACTCTTTTTCTGGGATCTCTATATTGAGCTCCAACAACACCATATCTTGGTTCTTCAGGCATAGTTCCTGCTAATAATTGTTGTTTGTATGAGTCATAAACATAAACATCATTTTCTAATGGTCGAGGTGCATCAATTTCTATATCTTTTAGATCATTAAATGTATAATCTGATTTACCAATAGTAACAGCTTTAACTTTTTGTATATCATCTTCTGTTTCTTGTGAAACATATAACATTTCTCTCGCTGCTCTTTTATATACATCAGCTAATTTAATATCATCTTTATACATTCCATGATATGGGCTACCTGCTTCAACGCTATCAAAACAAATAACATCACCATTACGCCATACCCAACTTTGAGTTAAAAATTGTCCTTTATAATATACAACAAAAGTTCTTCCATTTCTTGATTGCATTGAATGTTTAAGTGCTGAATAAGATATTCCTCTAACTACAAAACAACAATGTGATAAATATCCTACTGCTACAGCAAGTGGATCATCTAAATCTAAAATTTTGTATGTAAAATCACCTAATTGTCCTTCCACTTTAGGTATAGATGAGTAACCTCTATTTCTTGCATCTTTACATAATCCAATTGCTTCAGATAATAAAGTTGGATCTGTTGTATTCATTTCTCTTAAAGCATGTTTAAATCCTATTTCGTCTGGTTTTAATTCAATTGGCAAATCTATATCTTCAAAATGTTTAACAATTCTTTTAACACTTAATACTCCATTACAAGATTTCTTGATTTCTTCAAAGCAATTACAAAATTCTGTAAAATATCTTTCAAATTCAGGAATATCTCCTCTTATCATTCTGTTAATTACAGAATTTGGTTCTTTCATCATTCCTTTTCCAAAAAGATAAGTAATTAATTCTTCGTTTATATTAGGTACTCCATTTTCAGCAATAAAAACTTCTTCATATTTTAAACCATCAAATAAATTTTCCATTCTATTACCTTGCATATTAGACTCTAATAAATACTTACCTCTATCTTTTCCAAAATAGCATAATAATTGTAATCCCATTCTTTCTACAAATGATAAATTATCAGCATTAGTATTAGTTCTGTGAATTGCATTTTTCCATCTTATAACTGGTGTAATATTTAATTTTGCAAGTTGCTCATCAGTTAAGAAATTAGTTATATAATCTGCATTATCAATTAATTGTCCACATTTGGATAAGTAAATTAAACCTTTATAAGTTTTAGTCATATAAACTTTATCAAATGGCATACTTCCTTTTGCTAATCTATAAAATACACCATTTAAAGAAATACTTTCAGGATAAGTTCCATCTTTTTCGCATCTTCCTAATAAATCAGTTGAAAATTTATTTCTTAATTCTAGAAATAAAGGATTTTGGTCATTGATAACTCTTTCTTTTAATAATTTGCCACACGCTATGATTGCTTCAATGTAATCATCAAATATTAATTTTGTTTTACCATCTTTTCCTATATTTTTTACTAATCGTTCAAAATCTTCAATCGAATAATCTTTATTATTACACTTTTCTACAAATCTAGTAATAATTTCTAACATAGTTTCATCATTAATATACTTTGATAAATCGCTACCAGAATAAGCAATATCTAAAAACTCTAATATTACATCAGCTGTAAACTTATTGCTCTTATAGTGTGTTCTATTATCAAATAATGAAAGCGTTTCTTCAATACCAATTTGATGAAATTTATTTTTAAATAATTTGAACAAATCACTATCATTCAATAATTCAGATTGTTGGTTTGCATTCTCAAAATAGGATCCTCTATAATTACCTAAATACTTATATCTAGTGAATAATAGTTCAAATTTAGGAATAGAACATTCATTTACTTTATCACTAAATAATTCTAAAAATCTATTTAAAGTATCTAATTTGTGCGACTTTAAAAGTATAAATTCTATCAAATCATCAGCAGATAATTTCATTAATCTTTCATGCTCGCTAGATAACTTTTCGAACACTTCATTTTCATCTAAATCTTGTAATTCTAATAAGATATCATCGCCAATTTGATTAGGAAAGTAATCCCTTAATTTTAAACGAGCTTTTTCACTTACTGAGTAAAAGAAATTAAAATACATTCTATCTTCAGGATTTAAATTACTTTTATACTTATCAATAGCTATTAATTGCATTTTTTCTGGCAAATTAATTATACATGTTTCAATCAAAGATGAAGGAAGCTCTTTATGATAATTATTGAGTAATGACATTACACTTTGAGAATCCATTATCCCAATACATTCAATCCATATAATCATTGGATAGCTCTTAATGTTCTCAAAAGCTACCTTACTCCATGGAGATTTGTCTTTGGCCATAAAAGCTAAACACATTAAAGTTTCTTGAAACGTCTCCTCCTTAATTTGCCTTTGTGCATTTGCCTTATGTGTTAATATATCTAAAACTCTTTGTTGTTCATAAAAATTTCTAAATCCTACATTTTTTCGATAATTATCTAATAATTTTGTTGCCTTATTCATAGGCAACCTAAGTACACTATTTAATAATATTTCAAAATTCATAACCAAAACACCCCTTGTTTTTTAAGTGGTTATTATATTAACACAAATTTACTGAAAATACAAATATACATTATATACTAACCTCATAATCATCTTTGTCCATGTCATTGCTTTTTCTAGTTTTATAATAACTAGGAACATTCGCATAATCAAAAAGCTCATCTTCTTTAGTAGTACCTACTCCAATATCATAAACATCATTGCTATCAAAATCTTTATTGTAATAATATTCCTTTATTTCGCTTGTAGTAGTCTCTTTTGTAGGCTCATTACCAATTTGTAGTAATTCTCTAAAAAAATGTTTTATTGCCTTTAAAATAACCTTTATGTAAGATTTTAAAGTATTATTTTCTTTTGTGAGATTCTGATTTCTAGTGGTCAACGCTTTAATTTCTCTTTTCATATTTTGATTTTCTTTTTCTAAACTTTGATGGCTTTTAGTAAAACTATCAACTTCGTTAAAAAGGTCATTTATTTTCGGTTCTAAATCTACTGCCTTTTTAGTTTCTTCAATTACTTTATTCATACTATCAAAAGTTTCTTTTTCTACTAAAACATGAGTTTTATTAAACGGAATATTTTTAGTAGTTTTTTGTTTTTCGTTAAATTCTTTCATTGCTTCATCAATTTTAGTATTAATAACTCTTACTTTCTGTTCATAATACCTAGTAGTCTTTTTAAGTTCTTTAACTTTTTGATGTTTGGCTGTACTTCCTTTAATACCACGTTCTAAATCATAACCTTTATCAGCTAGTCTTTGATGGTACTTATCTTGCAATTCTGATAAATGTATTTTATCTTTAATATAGGCTTTTTTAGAAATAGTATATCTGTTAGTATTAGTTCTTTTATCAAGCTTTTTTATTAAAGGTATAACGACACAATGAAGATGGGGTGTTTCTTCATCTAAATGGACTGTGGCATGTAATATTTGTTCCTTTTTATATCCTAAATCTTCATAAACAAATTCCATACAAGTATCAGCCCATTCTTTTATTTCTTCTTTTCTCATGCTATTAAAGAATTGATGTGTTGCTGTAAAAAGAAGTTCATCGGCTACAACATTTTTAGATTTGTTAAGCATTTGATTAAAAGTTCTTTTTCTATCTTCACGTTCATTTTTCATTCTCTCGTTATGTTCTTTTTCATAATCTTTTACTAAATCATGAAACCCTTTAACATATTTTTCTTTCAAAGGTACTATTTCAATATTATCTTTAGTTAATTCTAATTTTATATTTGGATTAGAGTTATAAGCCTTTTTCTCTCTTTTGTTATGTGACCCAATTTGTGCTAAATCATTTAAAGTATAAATAGGTTCACTTCTAAATATTGCATAATTTATAATTATCATCTCCTCTCATGCAAAATAAAAAGATATGATTTCTCATACCTTAGCTATTTCAAAACTAATTTTTTATTAAATAATAATTTTCTTATTTTTGTTTTAATAATATCAGTTTGAGGACATTAACATTTAATAACTGATACTATTATTTTAAAATCCACATCCATATCTTGTTCTTCTAAAAAGTCTAACTTCATTCTTCTATCATCAGGTTTTCCTTTAAAATAAAGCAATTTTACTATTTTTTCATTTCGTGTCATTTGGTACAACTTAGCCAATTAGTGAGACCCATATGTTTTTTATTAGCATTCGCTCTACTATAAATAAGTTCTGCTGCAGTATGACCAGAGATAGCATAATGAAGTTTGTTTTGAACAATTTTAAAAAATGTATAAGCTTCTTCTGATTTAGGATTATAATCTGTAGAAGTTGCAATGAACAAATCCGTAATCTTTTGATAAGACATTCTTTCACTTACTCTAATTGTTTTAATTCGTTCTAATAACTCATCAAAATATTTAGCATCATATTTATTTCCTCTAATAAACCTCTCATCATTTAAAGCAAATCCCTTTGTTATATATTCTTTTAATACTTTAGTGGCCCATATTCTAAATTCAGTTGCTTTCTTAGAGTTTACTCGATAACCAACAGAAATAATTGCATCTAAATTATAAAAATCTGTTTTGTATGTTTTTCCATCTTCCGCAGTATGTGCAAATTTTGCACATACTGAATTTTTATTCAATTCTCCATCAGTAAATATGTTTTTTAAATGTTTTGTTATGACAGTTCTGTCAACATCAAATACTTTAGCCATCCCTTTTTGAGTAAGCCATAAAGTTTCATCTCTATATATTGCATCAACCACTACATTTCCATCTTTATCTTTATAAATTAATAAGTCATTCTGTCCTTCTAACATATTCATAATTCCTCCCTTCTTTTATATACTAATATTTTACTATTATTTTTGATAATACTCTTCTTATAAACCAATTTTAATTTTTTACCAATAATAAAATTATTAAAAG
>CALVTA010000107.1 GCA_944359735.1 uncultured Bacilli bacterium
TTGTTAATGAATTATTTACAATAGAAGAATTTAAAGATGAAACTGAAAAATTAGATAACTTAATCAAAGATTTAGAAAAAAAGATAATATCAAATCAACAAGCAGAACAATTAAATTTTACAGTTGATGATATATTACTTAAAAGAGATATGGACTACATTAACAAAATCAAATTACCACTTACTTATCATGCTTTTGAAGATTGTTGGCCTGATTTAGATAGAGATGATAAAGCAGATATAGTAATGAGATATATTGATGATATTGAACTTGAAGAAATAAATAATATGTATGTTGTTAAGAAAGTTAATTTTAGAAGTACTTTCTATGAAGATTTTAAGATGTTATTTAATCAAGGTTATATAGATTGTAAAAGAGAAATGATTATTGATTATAATGGAATACAAACTTCAGTACCAGTAAGATATAGTGAATTTACTAGTATTAAAGATATAATGCAAAACTTTTATAGATTAAATGAATGCTATGAAGTTAATTTATATAAAGGTACATTTTATAAAGAAACTGAAAAATTAGATATTGGACCGATATTAAAAGATGAAGTACCAGTAAGAATATTCCCATTACAAAAAAATAATAATGGAGATAATAATTGGTTATCAATGGGAATGCTTGCTACAAAGAATAACCCAAATGATATAAAGGTAAATATTAGAGATGTATTTGAAACAATACCAGATAATGTTACCGAAGAAGATTTTTAAAATGCGTGGCACGTTTTGTTACGAAGTAAATGAAAGTGGCTATAGCAATTTAAAAATTAATACTTTATGTAGTTTTAACTATTTACGAAGTTTATAATTATTACGAAATAAAGTAAACGGATTCTAAGGTGTTAAACCTTAGCCTACTGGATATTTTGTATGGAACGTACAAAATTCCTAGGGGGTTAGAAATTTTGGATGACCAAAATGGTCACTTGAGTGGTCACTTCTAGAAAGGAGGAAATAAATGTCAGAACTTGCTTATTCATTACATTTAGGTAGTGATAAGAATAGGAAAAATATATCTAAACAAAATGGGAAAAACAATTTAAGTGGAACAACTTCTTTACCTAATAATGCTATTCAAAATATAAGACAATTATCAAAAGTGGATAAACATAATTATAGAAAATATGATAATGACCAAGACTTAATAGAAATAGTTAGAGGAACTTCTTCTCCACTTGATGATGTAAAAGAATTATATTTAAGTGAATTTGAAGAAGCAAGATTAGAATACAATTCTAAACAATCTAGACCTAGCCGTATGATAGATAATTATTTTGATAATGTATCTAATAATGAGAAAAAGGATCTTGCTTGTGAAATTATTCTAGAACTTGGAGATAAAGAGTATTGGGATACTAAAGATGAAACATTTAAAAAGAAAATGTCAGAAGTTTATAAAAAACAAGTCGATGATTTAGAAATGCTTGTTCAAAATTTTAAAGTAGCTAGTGCTATAATTCATTATGATGAAACTAGTCCACATTTACATATTGTTGGTGTTCCAATTAAATATAAGAATAAAAATGGTATGTCTAAACAAGTTGGTAAATCAGATGTGTTCACTAAAGAATCTTTAATCAGATTACAAGATAAAATGAGAACTTTATGTATTGAAGAGTTCAATCAAGTTTATAGTTTAGATTCCACTTTAAAACAAAAGCAAAAAGGTAGAAATAGAGATATTTATGTATCTGATATGGATAACTATATTGAAATGAAAAAACAGATTGAAAAGAATACTGAAAACTTAAAACTAGCCAATAAAAAATCTTCGAAATTAAAGCAAAACTCTAAAGATATAAAAGATAAAATTGATAAACTTAAAATATCTAAACTAAAT
Source organism: uncultured Bacilli bacterium (assembly GCA_944359735.1). Classification (GTDB taxonomy): domain Bacteria; phylum Bacillota_I; class Bacilli_A; order RF39; family UBA660; genus Onthousia. Next base: position 1,855 of record CALVTA010000107.1, read on the forward strand.
AAAGATAATTATATTTTATCAAAAGAAGATAAAGATTCATTTATCGATTTTATCGAACAAGTAGATAATACCAATAAAGAATATGATAAAATACAAACACTATCTAATACACTAATTAATGTCAACGAACAATTAAAAGATAAGAATAATAAGATTAAAACTCTTACTGAAAATAATGAAGCACTTAATTTAAGAGTTAAGACTTTAAATGATACAATTAAAGGAAAAGATAATGAAATATCATTTTTAAAATCTAAATTTCATGACTTGAAAAATACTCTTGAATATTGGAAAGATAAGTTTGAAAAACTAATATCTTTCTTACATGATAAAATTCATAGTTGGTATGATAAAGATGATAAATATATTGATGTTGTTAATGAAATGTATGAAGATAATGTTTTAGATGATGATGACATTGAAGAATTAGATTTAAGCAAAGAAAAAGATGATTATGAAAGATAATTAGTAAGTATGTTAAAAGTAGCTAAAATATGGTATAATTTACTTGTTAGGAGAATGTATTTATGGATTTAGAAAAAGAAATAAAAAAGATACAAGAACGAAATAAAAGAGTTGAATTAGATAAAGCATGGGAAACAAGTTGGACTAGAAGAATATGTATTATGATTTTAACTTATATAGTAGTTATTATATATTCATATGTCATAAGAAAATTTGATAATATATTTTTGAGTTCATTAGTACCGGTAATAGGTTTAACTTTATCTACTTTATCTTTAAAATTAGTTAGAAAAATTTGGAAAAATAAAAATAAATAAATGGAGTTGATATAATGGCTGTTGAATTATATAAACATAATGCATACGCTTATGAACAAATAGAAGAAAAATTAAAGACAAGTAACAGAACATGTGTTATTCATCCTACTGGCAGTGGTAAATCATTTATTGCAATTAAATGGTTATATGAAAATAGAAATAAGAAATGTTTGTTTCTTACATCTCAAAAACCTATCATAGATCAAATTATAAGACATATTGGAAGTTGTGGTTTAACACTAAATGATTTTCCAAATCTAAAATTTGATTTATACCAAAATATAACAGAACAAGTTGCAAAAACATATTCTACTGATTGCATAGTTTTAGATGAATTTCATAGATGTGGTGCTCCAGAATGGGGTAAAGGATTAGATGTTTTATTAAATAATAATTCTAATGCTAAAGTTTTAGGATTTTCTGCAACACCAATAAGATATTTAGATGATTGTAGAAATATGGCTGAGGAATTATTTGATAATAATATTGCATCTCAAATATCTTTAGTTGAGGCAGTTGCAAAAGGTATTTTACCATTACCTACATATATAAACGCATTATATTCATTTGATGAAGATATACAAAGAATTCAAACAAAAATAAATAGATTAGCATCTGAAAGTGATAGAAAATTATTTCAAGAAAAATTCGATTCTGCAAAAAGATTATTAGAAAAAAGTGAAGGCTTAGAGAGAGTGTTTTCTAAAAATATAACTAAATCAAACGGAAGATTTATTGTATTTTGTAGAGATGTAGAACACATGAATAGAATGATTGAGGAATCAAGAAATTGGTTTGGTGATGTAAATAGTAATATAGACATGTATAGCGTTATTTCTACAAATAAAGATTCTGATAATCGTAATTCTATAGAAAGTTTTGAAACTTCAAATAATGATCATTTAAAATTATTATTTTGTGTAAATATGTTGAATGAAGGATTACACGTAAATGATATAGATGGTGTTATAATGCTTAGACCAACTATTTCTCCAATTATTTATTTACAACAGTTAGGTAGAGCACTCTCTGTTGGACATAATGAACACCCTTTAATTTTTGATATAGTAAATAATAGTTTAGGAATAAAAGATATAGATAAATTTTATGAGCAAGTTAAACGACAAATTCAAACAGGTACAAGCAATCCAGCAATATCTGGATATAAAGATATTGATATAGGAACTTTTAAAGTCATAGATGAAATGTCTTCAATGATTGATTTGTTTGATATTATAGATAAATCATTAACAAAAGAAACATATGAAAATTCTAAAGCAAAAAAATTATATAATGATTTAATAGAATTAGGACATCAACCAAATAGAAATAATTCTAAGGAAGAATCATCTTTATATACTGCTTTAATTAGTCATGGTAGAGAATGGCTTACAGAAGAGCAACTTGATATTTTAAAACAAATGGGAATTTATATTCCTGAAAAATTGAGCCAAGAAGACTTATCAGCAATTTTGTTCGAAGAATTAATGGAACTAGGACATCAACCTAGTCAAACAATCCCTGAAGAAAGTAATTTGTATAGTAGATTAGTGCAAAGAGGTGCTAAATACTTAACAGAAGAACAATTGCAAGAATTATCAAACTATGGTATTTATATTCCAAAAGCAATGACTCAAGATGAAAGAGGTAATCAATTGTTTAATGAATTAGTTCAATTTGGACATCAACCTGCTAGAACAAGTAAGGATAAAGCTGAAGCAAATCTATATGGAAGATTACAAAGAAATGGTAGAGAATGGCTAACAGATGAGCAATTACTGGAATTATCTAAATTAGGAATAAAATTACCAGAAACAAGGGACGAAAGTAGAGAATCCGAAGAATTCTTTAACGAATTAATTTTATTAGGTCATCAGCCTAAAAAATCTAATCCAGATGAAACAAGTTTATACAGAAAATTACAACGTAGAGGTAGTACATTATTAACTCCAGAACAAAGAGAAAGGTTATCACAATTTGGTATAGCTGTACCTATTAAACTTGAAGAAAGTGATTATATTGAACAGGCGTTTTGTAGTTTAATCAATTTAGGACATTATCCATCTGCAAGTGTTAAAGAGGAACATGCTTTATATATTAGAGTTTATAAATACAAAGATAAATTTTCAGAAGGACAAAAACAAATATTATCTTATTTAGGTTTTATTCCTGAAACAGAAGTAGTTGATATTAATCATATAACTCAATATGTTTTGACTAGATTAAATCAAGCGACCGAAAAAGGTAATGCAGAAATGATAAATAATTACCAAAATATTTTAGGAATAATAAATCAAAAAAATAATGGATTAAATGGTGCAGAAAACAATCCACATCATTTATAATAAATTAAAAGAATATTAAGGGCTAGTACAGACTTATTATAATATATAAGGAATACTATGCTCTTTTTTAGTGGTTCTTCGACATTAAAGGGTGCTGAGTAAATTTTCAGCATTCTTTTTTGCTGGTCTAAAAAGATTAGTAACAATT
>CALVTA010000108.1 GCA_944359735.1 uncultured Bacilli bacterium
GTATTATTCGCAAACTAAAAGAGCAATTTTGATATAATTACTCTTTATTTTTGCATGTTATAGTCTGAATAGTTACACATTATATGTCTAACTGTGTAAAAAAGAATTGCTTTTTAATTCTTTTTTTGTTATGATTTAAATAGTATAAGATAAGGGAGATGGAAGTTATATGATATTAGCTGATTTTAATTTAAGTTTTTTTACATCGATTCCAGGAATGTTAATAACAGGTGGAGTATTATTACTTTTAATAGCATTAATTATATTTATTGCAACAGGAACAAAAAAAGGAAATAAAAATAATAAAGAGGAACTAAAAGAAGATTCTAATGTTTCAACGACCCCAATTATGGATCAAGAAATTGCAACATCTCCAGTTGTAACTGCAACACCGGAACCTTCTAATGTGCAGACTACACCTGCAACTGTAACACCACCGGCTGTTGAAGCAACCCCTGTAGTTCAAAGTGATTCTGCTGAATCTGCAGTTGCTGTAGAAAACTCTGCTCCAACTGTTCAAAATGTTGAATCACAAAAAGAAATGCAGAATATAGAACCGATTAATCAAAATGTCACTCCAATGGTATCAACACCTGAGGTGACACCTACAATAGAGCAGCCTACTATTCAGCAAGAACCAGTGACAAATATAGAAATTCCAACTGTAGTATCACCTACACCGGAACCAGAACAAAATACAAATATTGTTCCTAATACAGAAGTAGAACAAGCTCCTGTTATTCCAATTGTAAATGAAAAAGAAAGTGCTCCAACTGTAACATCGCCTGAAATGCCTAAATCAATATACGGTGGGGCAAGTCCTGTAGTACCTAAAATAGATGTTGAAGAAACAGAGCATCGTCCAATATATGGTGGTGCCAATCCATTAGAAAATACAGGTGCTATTCCAACAATTAATAACGCTGAATCTGTAATGCCTAATGTAACTAAAGAAGAAGTAAGCCAAGAACAACCAAAAATAGAAACACCAAGTATTACAATACCAGTTGTTAATGAGACTCCTAGTATAAGTACTATTCAACCTCAAGAAACAACAACTGAAACTGTAACACAAACACCTAAAAGTGAACCAAAAGAAGAGATAGAAAGTTTATTTTAATTTTTTGAATTTGAGTGTAATATAATGTTACACTTTTTATATTATAATTAAATATTTTTAGTTTAGATTGTATTATAACGATTAGCAGAAAATAGAATATTAAAAATAAATTTTATTAATAAATTTTTGTTCTTTCTTATTAAGTTAGTTCATACAATAATTTAGAAAAAGAAAGGATGATAAAATTATGGAAACACTAAAAGTTTCATCAAAATCAAACCCTAACTCAGTAGCAGGGGCACTAGCTAATGTTTTTAGAGCAAATGGCAGTGTTGAAATACAAGCAGTAGGAGCAGGAGCTTTAAATCAAGCAATTAAAGCTGTAGCAATTGCAAGAGGATTTTTAGCACCAGCTGGAAAAAATATCGTTTGCATTCCTGCATTTACCGATATAGCAATAGATGGTGAAGAAAGAACGGCTATTAAATTAATAATAGAAACAAAATAAAAAATACTTGTAAAATCAATAAATAATGCCTATAATATAAATAAGTCGATGACAAGAGACAATGTTAAAACCTTTTTTAATAGAGACATTGTGGTAGGTGGAAACAATGAAAAAAGCTTAACTATCTCCTCTTTAGATGATTTTATATCCGGGTATTACCGTTATCTAAATTAAGTATAATAAGGATGGCACCGCATATACTCCTTGTAGTTTATGCTCCTTAAAAGCCATTCTTTTTTGTTAGGAGGGATTCTATGTTTGATACACATCATGATTTATTATCGATCTGTTTTCTTTCTTCAAAATATAAAACTTTTAATTATTTGGAGCAAATGAAGAAGGCTATTAATAGTAATAATGTTGTTGGTGTGTTTTGTAATTTATATTTTATGAATAGTGAGGAAATGGCAGAAGAGTTTCAAATAAAAACAAAAGATATTAATGTCATTTCAATGTTTCAAGAAAGTAAGAAAATGTATGATACCAATTTTTCGTGCCCTTCGTTATATAGCATTGAAGGGTGTGATTATATAAAAAACGAAGAAGAATTAGAAAAACTATATGAATCTGGGCTAGATGCTTTCTTACTAGTTTGGAATAATAAAAATAGTTATGGATCAGGTAATCGTAGTGATAGTGGTTTAACTAGTAAAGGAAAAGCTTTCTTAAGAAAAGGTATTGATCTTGGGATGGGGATAGACCTATCTCATGCTAATCAAAAGACATTTTTTGATATAATTGAAGTAATTAAAGAAGAACAAAAGAAAGGTAAAGAAGTAATTTGTTATGCAAGTCATTCCAATAGCTATGAATTGTGCCCTCATAAAAGAAATTTGACAAAAGAACAACTTCTTTCTTTAAAGGAAGTTGGCGGCATGATTGGTCTTGTTAGTTATCCAGAATTTGTAGGAAACAGAACTCGTTCTAAGTACATAGAGCATATTAAGTATATGATTAATATTTTTGGAAGTGATAAGGTTATGGTTTCTAGTGATAATATGAATTTTGTTTCAATTATTAATCCAAATGATAAAGAAGAACATGGAATTTATGATTATAATACAATCGCTGCAGAATTAAAAAAAGATTTACTTTCTATTTTTTCTTTAGAAGATGTAGAAAAAATTATGGAAAAGAATGCCCAAAAATTATATTATAGAATAAAGGAGAAAAGAAAAAATGTTAGATATTAAATTTGTAAGAGAAAATAAAGAATTGGTTAAAGAAAATATTAAGAAAAAGTTTCAAGAGGACAAGTTACCTTTAGTAGATGAGGTGATAAAATTAGATGAAAAAATAAGAGCTTTGAAACAAGAGGGGGATGAATTGCGTAAAAAGCGTAATGAAGATAGTAGTTCTATTGGCCTTTTAATGAAAAATAAGAAAATAGATGAAGCGAACAAGAAAAAAGAAGAAGTAAAAAAAATTAATGAAAAATTAGTAATCATCGAAGAAAATGAAAAAAAACTAAATGAAGAGTTAAGAGAAAAAATGATGGTAATACCAAATATTATGGATAAATCTGTTCCAATAGGTAAAGATGACAGTGAAAATGTTGAAGTAGAACGTTTTGGTGAAGCCTATAAACCAGAGTTTGAGATACCATATCATGCCGATATAATAATGAAGTTAAATGGTATGGATAAAGAAGCTGCAGGAAGAACATCAGGAGAAGGCTTTTATTTCCTAACAGGTGATATTGCAAGACTACACGAAGCGATGATTGCCTACGCTAGAGATTATATGATAGATAAAGGATTTACTTACTGCATTCCTCCATTCATGATTCATAGCGATGTTGTGACAGGAGTTATGTCTTTCCCGGAAATGGAGGCAATGATGTATAAAATAGAAGGAGAAGACTTGTATTTAATAGGAACTAGTGAACATTCTATGATAGGACGCTATAAGGGACAAATTATCAAAGAAGAAGATTTACCGTTAACTTTAACCTCATATTCCCCTTGTTTTAGAAAAGAAGGAGGAAGTCATGGGTTAGAAGAACGAGGGTTGTACCGTGTTCATCAATTTGAGAAAGAAGAGATGATAGTTATCTGTAAACCGGAAGATTCTATGAATTGGTATGAAAAAATGTGGCGATTTACTGTTGAAGTATTTAGAAATATGAATGTCCCAGTTAGACAATTAGAATGCTGTAGTGGTGACCTTGCTGATTTAAAAGTAAAGTCATGTGATATTGAAGCTTGGAGTCCTAGACAGCAAAAATATTTTGAAGTAGGTAGTTGTTCAACTTTAGGAGATGCTCAAGCAAGACGTTTAGGAATTAGAACTAAAGGAGAAAATGGTACTTACTTTGTTCATACTTTAAATAATACTGTAGTAGCCTCTCCAAGAGGACTAATCGCTGTAATTGAAAATAATTACAATGAAGATGGAAGTATAACAATACCAGAAGTATTAAAACCATATATGGGAGGGAAAAAAACAATTATACCAAAAAGATAATTAATGTATAAAAAATCAAGGGATTGGAAATACTAGTACTAGATGTAAAATTGACAAAACGTGACTCTTATGATATAATAAAGACCTCACGTAAAAAGAAGAGGTGTTTTAAATGTTTTACGATGAAACGCAAGCTATTAAAGCATGCGAAGAGGAACCGTCCTTGATTTTTGAACTTATAAAAGAAGGACATCAAGAATTAGTAGATAAACTATTAAAGAAGAAAACAGTAAGTTTAAATACTCTAGATAAAGATGGTAATACAGTTTTAATGAAACTATTAAAATTAAAAAAATATGATTTAGTAGAAAAGTATATGAATGATATTAGTAGTGATATTAATCATCAAAATAAAGATGGAAATACTTTTGCACATTTATTAGCAACAAAAGATTATGTTTATACTGCTAGTATCATAAAAAAATTAAAAAGAAATAAGGAATTTATTCCTAACATTAGAAATAATGAAGAAAAAACTATTTTAGATCTTGCTATTTCTACAGGTAATTTATGTACAACTTTAAAATTATTAGAAGATAAAAGATTTAATAACATTGACCTAGTATCATTTAATAATTTATATAATACATTTATAAAAAGCGAGAATTTTGGTAAATATACTAAGTTAATGAATTTAGAGACTATAGTAGAAGAATTATCTAAGAAACCAAGATTACTTCCAAGAGTTCAAGAAATAGTAAATTTAGTCAGAAAAAATTTTGATATTATAAAAAAAGAATTAATGAATAATAAATTAACTTTTATGGATAATATTATGAAAAGTGTTATCAAAGAAGTTACTGTATAAAGAAGGAGAAAATAAATTCTTCTTTTTTCTATGTTTATATGATAAAATATAACTGTTTAGAAAGAAGTGAAAATAATGGGAAAAATTATTTTATTTATGGGACCATCTTCCTCTGGGAAAAATATTATCAAAAGAAGATTAATTAAAGAGAATAAATTTGCACTTAAAGAAATGATAATGTCTACAACAAGACCTATGAGAAAAGATGAAGTAGAGGGAAGAGATTATTATTTTAAAACAGAAGAAGAAATGTGGTGTTAGTATAGAATTAGAAGAACAAGGCAAAATAATAGAGAAAAGAAAATATGATACTATTTATGGACCTTGGTATTATTTTACAACTAGTTCTAATATTGATTTAGAAAATTATAACTATATAGGTGATAATACTTTAGAGGGATTAGATCAATTTGTAAAATTTTATGTTCCTGAGAATATTATTTCTATCTTAATAAAAGTAGATGATGGTATTAGATTACAAAGAGCTTTAGATAGAGAAAAAAAGGAAGAAAATCCTAAATATCAAGAATTATGTAGAAGATTCTTATCAGATTCTACTGATTTTTCAGAAGAAAATATTAGTAAAAGATCAATTACTAGTATTATTGATAATAATAGTAGTTTAGATAATACTATGCAAGAAGTAGAAAATGTTTTAAAATTATATTTGTAAGGACGTGATAATATGCATTTACCAGATTTTAAAGTCGCTCGTAGTAATAATAAAATTGATTACAAAAAGAAAGAATATAGTTTGGCTTCTAAATACCTTAATAAATATAAAGATAAAAAGTGTTTCTTAAAGACTTATGGTTGTCAGATGAATGAACATGATAGTGAGAATATTAAAGGAATATTAGAACTATTAGGATTTGATTTTATAAATGATATAGATAATGCTGACTTAGTCTTATTAAATACTTGCTCTATAAGAGAAAATGCCCATAATAAAGCCTTTGGATTACTTGGTAAAGCAAAACATCTAAAAGAATCTAAAAGAGATTTAATGATAGGTTTATGTGGTTGTATGGCTCAAGAAGAAATAGTTGTTAATACTATTATGGAAAAATATCCATTTGTTAATTTTGTAATAGGTACACATAACTTTTATCAGTTACCTGAAATACTGGAAAAAAGTGAAGAAAAACAGCAAATAGAAGTATATTCAAGAGAAGGAGACTTAATAGAGAGCCTTCCAGTAGATAGAACTAGTAAATATAAAGCTTATGTTAATATTATCTATGGTTGTGATAAGTTCTGTACTTACTGTATTGTTCCTTATACTAGAGGAAGACAAAGAAGTAGAGAAAAAGAAGATATTTTAAAAGAAGTAGATAATCTTATTAAAGATGGTTATAAAGAAGTAACTCTATTAGGTCAAAATGTTAATGCCTATGGTAAAGACTTATATGATAATTATTCATTAGCAGAGCTTCTAGAAGATGTTGCCAAGACTAATATACCTAGGATCAGATTTATGACAAGTCATCCTTGGGACTTTAATGATAAAATGATAGAAGTAATTGCTAAATATCCAAATATTATGCCAAGTATTCATTTGCCAGTTCAATCAGGAAGTGATAGAATTCTAAAACTAATGGGGAGACGTTATACTAAAGATAAATACTTAACACTATTTCATAAGATGAAAGAAATGATTCCTAATTGTGCTATATCTACTGATATAATTGTAGGTTTTCCTGGTGAAACAGAAGAAGATTTTCTTGAGACTCTATCTTTAGTTAAAGAATGTAAATATGATAATGCATATACTTTTATCTATTCTCCTCGTGTAGGTACACCTGCAGCCAAACTTCCTGATAATGTTACTAAAGAGGAAAAAGAACAACGACTTTATAAGCTTAATGAAATAGTAAATGCTTATTTTAAAGAAAATAATGATAAGTTAGTTGGCAAAACAGTCTCTGTTTTAGTTGAAGGTATTAGTGATAAGAAAAATGAATACTATGGTTATAGTGAAACAAATAAACTAATTAATTTTACTGGAGATAACATAGAAATAGGTAGTATTGTTGATGTTTTTATCACAACTGCTAAAACTTGGAGTTTAGATGGTAAAGCTAGCGAGTAATGATGAAATAATAGAAGTAACTAGAACTCTAGTAAAGGCTATAAAACAAGACAAATCTTATCACGACTATTTAACATTAAGAGAAAAAATAATAAATAACAAAGAAATAATGTTAAAAATGAAAAAGATAAAAGAGTTACAACAAAAATATGTAAAAAGTGCATATTTAGATACCAATATTGAATTAGAATTAAAAAAGGAACTAAAAGCTTTAGAAACTATCCCTTTATATAAAGAATATATAATAGAAGAGAAAAAGATAAATAATATATTTTCTAGTATTAAAGAAGGCATTGATATTTTATTTAATAATATTTTAAATATAAATAGTGGTAAATAAGAAAGTGTATTTAAAATGGAGTCTAATAAAATAATCCAGCAAAGTCTTTAAATTTTTATTACATTAATAATATCCTGTTTTAGGGTATCTTTTTTATTTATCCTAAAAATTGAAAAAGTTAATTTTGTATGATAATATATTGATAGATAGTTAGAATAATAAAAGGGAGTGTCTATACTATGGAAAAGACAAGAAGAAAGATAGTGATAATAGGACTAATGATACTATTAATAATAGCAATAGTAGGAGTAAGTTATGCAGCATTTAACTATAGTAAAACAGGAACAAAAATAAATAGTATCACAACAGGAAAAGTAACAATGACATATACAGAAAGTGATAATGTGATAAAAATAGATAAAGCACTCCCAACAACAGATGAAACAGGAAAAGTAAGATTAAAAGAAGGAGAATACTTTGATTTTACAGTAAGTAGTGAAATAGTAGGAGATATAAATATAAACTATGAAATAAGTGCAAAAGATGTAACAGATAGTGGTGCAAGAAAGATAGATGGTAGTAATATAAAATTATATCTAACAAGATTAAAAGAAGATGGAACAGAAGAAGAACTAATGAGTCCAGAGACCTATAATGAAGAAGGAAGTAGTAATGAATATACAGGAAGACCAACAGGAGAGATGAGTTTATATCAGGGGAGTATGAATAGTAGTGAGACAAATAAATATAGATTAAGAATGTATGTAGATGAGAAATATAATCCTCAAGGAGATGGAGGGAATTTAACCTTTAGTATAAAGATAAATGTATATGGAAAAGATGGAATAAGTATAGAACCAAATAGCCCAGAACTAGATAGTAATATGATAGCAGTGAGATATAATGGAAATAATTGGGTAAAAGCAGATAGTAGTACAAATAATTGGTATAACTATAATAAAGGAGAATGGGCAAATGCCGTAACAGTAAGTGCAGATACAAGAAGTACATATCAAAGTGCAAGTATAGGAACAGAAATAGATATGGAAGATATAGAGACAATGTGGGTATGGATACCAAGATATAGTTATAGTATAGGAAGTGAAGATGGAACCAATTATTATGGGAAGAAAGGAGACTATTTAGAAAGCACACCAAATGCATCAAGACCAGGAGAGATAGATATAAAGTTTGTAAGTGCAGATACAAAAGATAGAGGGACAGCAAAGTATGTAGTAAGTAGTGGTATTCAAGATAATAGTTGGTATACCCCAGAAGCATTTACATTTGGAGATAAAGAACTATCAGGAATATGGGTAGGAAAGTTTGAGACAAGTAGTAGTAATCCAAGTACAAGTAATGGTGGAGGCAACACAACAGAATTAGATGCAATGATAAAACCAAATGTAACAAGTTGGAGAAATATAAATATAAGTAATGCCTTTAATGTATCATTAAAGATGAATGATGAAGGGAATAGATATGGTTTTAGTAGTAATATAGATACTCATATGATGAAGAATGATGAGTGGGCAGTAGTTTCCTATTTATCTCAATCCAAATATGGGAAGTTAGGTAATAGAGATTATACTGGTGTAAATAAAGAAATATATCAAAATAAATCTAATCAATATATAACAGGTTGTAGTTTGGGATATCCTAGTGGAGGAACTTCTTCAGATTATGGATGTCAATATACATATGAAGAAGAAATAAATGGAACAGGAGCCTCAACAACAGGAACAGTCTATGGAGTATATGATGTGTCAGGAGGAGCCTGGGAATATGTAATGAGTAATTATAATGATATGGCTGCGAATAGTGGCTTTAGTGAACCATTGACATTGGATAGTAAATACTACGATAAGTATACAAGCGATAATTCAAAGATGGCTTGTAATGGAAATGAATGTATATCTCATGGATTATCAGAAACAGCAGGTTGGTATAATGATCAACAAACTATGGTAAGTGAGATATACCCATGGTTGTTGCACGGCGGTAGCTATAGCGGTAGTACTGGTGCGGGGGTGTTCTCCTTCGACAACTCGTTTGTTATGGGTGGTCCTTACAGCGATATTTCGTTTCGCCTTGCTATAGCATGACTAGTTGAATGAAAGCTTAATAATATTATAATAGTAGTTTAGACTGTTGATAAATAATTATTGTTAATAGTCTTTTTATTTTGAATATATCTAAATTTATCTAGTTTAATTTGTTCTATAGTACTTTTTCTATTATAAAAGCATAGACTAAATTAGAGGAGGGATAAGTTTGGCAACTTTTAAAGAGATAGTAACAAAAGCAGTTATTGGTAAAGGAAAGAAACAATTTACTGATAACTTATCACTACAAGTAACTAATAATCCTAATACAATTCTTGGATGTTGGGTAATAAATCATAGCTTTAATGGTGACATTACAAATGGAAATGTCACTATCAAAGGAAGTTATGATATTAATATTTGGTATTCTTATGATAATGATACTAAAACTGAAGTCTTAAAAGAAACAAAAAATTATACAGAAACAATAAATGTTCAAGGTGTTAATGATAATATTGAAAATGAAGAAGTAATAATAAGAAGTTTAAGTAACCCAAGCTGTAGTAAAGCAGAGATAAATGGTAACACTATTACTTGTACTGTCGATAAAGTTTTAGGTATTGAATTAGTAGGTGACACTAAAGTAAGAATCAACACTCTTGATGAAGTAGACGATTGGGAAGAAATCATAGATAGTGATGAAACAATAAACGCAAGAATAGATGAAGAAGTGAATGAAGATTACTTAGAAACAAATGAAGAATAATATAATATAGACTGTCAATAAAAAAAGGTTGACAGTCTTTTGTTATTTGTGTATAATTATAACAGAAAAAAGAAAGGAGTTTAATAATTATGGCAGTAAAATTAAGATTAATGAGAATGGGAGCTAAAAAAAGACCATTTTATCGTATAGTTGCAACAG
>CALVTA010000109.1 GCA_944359735.1 uncultured Bacilli bacterium
AAATATTGGGAAAAATCTCCCAATTTAAAAATGGAAACGTTTCCATTTCCAAAACAAAAAAAGAAAAAGGACTGAAATAAAATTATTTCGTTACAGCCCCTTTAAAAATATAATATAGTCAAAATAAATTTGTATTTGAGTAAATATATAAATATTAGAAAACTATAGCATTTTTCTTTAAAACGTGGTATAATTTAGAACGTATTTTGGAGTGTGATAAATATGAAAAAGAGAAATGTAGCTATTATTGCTCATGTAGATCATGGTAAAACTACTTTGGTAGATGGTATTTTAAAAACATCTGGAATGTTTCGTGATAATGAAGATGTAAGTAATGTATCTATGGATTCTAATGCTTTAGAAAAAGAACGTGGTATTACAATCCTTGCTAAGACAACAGCACTTGATTATAATGGATATCGTATTAATATTCTTGATACACCAGGTCATGCTGATTTTGGTGGAGAAGTTGAAAGAATTATGAATATGGTTGATGGAGTTATTCTTGTTGTTGATGCTTATGAGGGGGCTATGCCTCAAACTAGGTTTGTTTTAAAGAAAGCTTTTGAAGCTAAGGTTAAGCCTATAGTTGTTATAAACAAGGTAGATAAACCAAGTGCTAGATGTAAGGCTGTTGTTGATGAAGTCCTTGATCTATTTATTGAGCTTGGTGCTGATGAGGAACAACTTGATTTTCCTGTTGTTTATACTAGTGCTATTAATGAGACTTGTAGTTTAAGTGATGATATTACTACTCAGAAAAAAGGCTTTGAACCATTACTTGATTTAATAATCGAAAAGATTCCTTCTCCTGAAGGAGATAATACTAAACCATTACAATTTCAGCCTGCTTTGTTAGATTATAATGAATTTGTTGGACGTATTGGTATAGGCCGTGTTCATAATGGTATTATTAAAACAGGGGAGATGGTTAGTTGTATTAGATTAGATGGTTCTGTTAAAAACTTTAGAATTCAAAAACTATTTGGTTATTATGGATATAACCGTATTGAAATAGAACAAGCCGAAGCAGGAGATATTGTCTCTATTGCTGGACTTTCAGATATATCAGTTGGTGAGACTGTTTGTAATCAAGGTGATAATTTACCTTTACCAATTTTACATATTGATGAACCAACTTTACAAATGACATTTGGTACTAACTCTAGTCCTTTTGTAGGTCGGGATGGAAAAATATTGACTGCTCGTAAAATTGAAGAGCGCTTAATTCGTGAAACTCAAAAAGATGTTTCTCTAAAAGTAGAACCTAGTACTAATGAGAGTTTTCTTGTTTCAGGTCGTGGAGAACTTCATCTTGGTATTTTAATAGAAAATATGAGAAGAGAGGGCTTTGAACTTGAAGTATCTAAACCTAAGGTAATTATTAAAGAAATTGATGGAGTTAAATATGAACCTTGGGAAGATCTACAAATAGAGGTGCCTGAAGACACTGTCGGGAATATTATTGAGCAACTTGGTACTCGTGGTGGTGTAATGGAGAATATGACTAATTTTGAAAATCAAGTTAGACTTAATTATTCAATTCCATCTCGTGGACTTATTGGCTTTTCTACTGATTTTATGACTATGACTAAAGGATATGGAATAATGAATCATACTTTTAAATCGTATGAACCATATGAAAATGTTGATATAGGTGAACGAAAGCTTGGTGTTTTAGTATCAGTTGAAAATGGTAATGCCACAGCTTACTCTATAGGTAATCTAGAGGATAGAGGCACTATGTTTATTGAACCAGGTACAGAAGTATATGAAGGTATGATAATTGGTGAATGTAATCGTGATAATGATTTGGCTGTTAATGTTGTTAAGGGGAAACAACTTACTAATATGCGTGCTGCCGGAAGTGATCATACTGTTGTTTTGAAGAGACCTCGTCAAATAACTTTAGAATATGCTCTTGATTATATTAATTCTGATGAACTTGTAGAGGTTACTCCTAATTTTATTAGACTTAGGAAACGAATTTTAAATACAGAAGAAAGAAAAAAATTTGATGCTAAAAAAAATAAGTGATGTGTTACTTATTTTTTTGTATACAATTTTATTCACAGGTTAAATTATCTTCTTCTAAAATATTCTCTTCTGTAGATATACCTGCTAAGTTTTGATATTGGTCTATTAGATCATCTAACTGCTGTTGTTTGTTAATAATTTCTTTTTTTATTTGTTTTATAGCATCTTCTAATTCAATAATTAAAGATTTATTCATTTTCTGTATTATCTCCTTCTTGTTTTGTGTTTTTCTATTTCATTTTTAATATATTCAATTTGCTGATTTAAGAAAGTTCTTTGTAATTCAAGCTCTTCTAATTCAGCTTTTAATCTTTCAAGTTTTTCTGTTTCTGAAGGTATTGGATTATTCTTTTTTTCTGATGGATGTTTTTTATTATATTCGTTAATGTATAATTCAAGAATTGGTTCAATGTTAAATTTTTTATATTCTTCATAGTTTTCTGAATTTTTGTTGCGACTATTTTCTTTTATAAATTTAAAATAATCAATGATTTTAGGGTTTGATTCTAAATTTAACGATGTTTTATCAATCTGATATATCAAATTTTTTAAATAGCGTGCTTGTTTTTTAGAAAAACCTAATTTTAGAAAAATAGTGTAAGAATATCCTGCACTAATATATAAATTATTATTAGCAATTGTTTCACTTGTTTTAAAAAAATCGTCTGTTTCTTTAATTTGATACTCTAAAATTTCTTCGTTAATTAATGGTTTATTGAGAAGTTTATGACGAATAAGGGATACAAATCCTTCTAATTCTATTCTTGTTTCTTTACTGCAATGAGATTGTAATGCCTGGTTGTTAAGTAATTCTCCAACAGTTGAAATGTCATTTTTATATAAAACTCCATAAAAAGAATAGGAGCGTATACCGTTGAATACTGGATCTAGTCCTTTTAACTCGGTTAATAAAATTTCATTTAAATTAATCTGTTTCATATTTGAACCTTCTTTCTAAAATATAATATTAATATGAATGTATTTTTTATTTTATATATTTGCCTTCTTTTAGATGTTCTTCTATTTTGTCATTAGAGACTGCTCCATATATTCTGTTATTTGTTTCTTTACCATCTTCAAAGAAGAGTACAGTTGGTGTGCCACTTATGGTAGTTAATTCTTCAAATTTATCTTTTTCCTCTTCTGTTAAATTATACAAATTTAATGAATAAGCTTTGATATTGTTAGTTTTTAAAATAGCTTTAAATCTTGGAGAAAATTCTTGACAATGACTACATCCTGTCTGTATTACTTCTAAAATAAAGTTTTCTTTATTATCAATCATATTTTCTAATTTTGTATAGTCTATTTCTGTTATTACATTGCTATTACCACATCCTGTTATAAATACTATGAGTAATCCCATAAATAAAAATTTGAATTTTTTTTTCATATTAAGCCCCATTCCTTTCACTTTGTTCAAGACATACATAGGAATTAAAACCTTGAACTAAATTTATTTTTCTTTATAATAACAGTCATGAAGGAGTGTGTACTACAAAGCACGGGGAGGTGAGTTGCAGACTTCCTGTAACTCTTGGGATTAAACCAGCATATTAAGTAGTGCAAATGCAGTTATTTCAAGCACACATAAGTAGTTCCTTTGAGACTGTAGATTAATCATTGACTTTAGTTAATTCTTAGTGTTAACTGCATAGACAACTCACTCCTTCTAAAATATTTTTGAAAGGAAGGATTTATTTATGGAAGTTATTTATCCAAAAGCATGTGGTGTTGATGTTCACAAATCTTTTATTGTCGCTATTATTTGTGATTCAACAAACCAAACACCTAAATATCTTAAAAAACGTTTTTCTACCTTTAATAACAGTTTAATTGATTTTAGAAATTGGTTACTTTATAACGACTGTCAAAATGTATGTATGGAATCTACTGGTAAATACTATACTCCTGTATACAATGCATTAGAAGGTTTTATTTCTAATGTCGTCGTTGCCAATCCTAAATGGGTTAAATGTATCAAAGGTGAG
Organism: uncultured Bacilli bacterium; assembly: GCA_944359735.1. GTDB lineage: Bacteria > Bacillota_I > Bacilli_A > RF39 > UBA660 > Onthousia. Next base: position 4,029 of record CALVTA010000109.1, read on the forward strand.
AAAGACGATAACAAGGATGCAAAATGGATTGCAGACTTGTTTAAATTAGGTATTGTTCGTTCCAGTTTTATTCCTTCTAAAGAATTTAGAGTCTTAAGAGAATTTACTAGATATCTTTACAAACTTACCTGTAATAAAACATCTGAAAAGAATAGATTTACTAATGCTCTTACCGTTGGTAATTGCAAACTTGATATGGTTTTCTCTGATATCTTTGGTAAATCTAGTCAAAATATTGTTGACATTATCTTAAATAATGATTCTTTTTCAGATGAAGATATTATAAATTGTCTTCGTAAAAATTGCAAATCTTCACATCAAGACATTATATCTTCTATTACTGGTATTACTTTTACTAATGAACAAAAACTAAGAATTAAACATATCAAAGATCACATTGATTATTTAACTAACGAAATTAATGATTTAAGAGAAACTGTTGATACTTTAGTTGTTCCTTATGAAGATTATATTAATCTTCTTATGACTATTCCTGGTGTTGATAGAAATTCTGCAATTACCATCATTTCTGAAATAGGAACCGATATGTCACAATTTTCTAATAACTACAGACTCACTTCTTGGGCTGGTCTTGCCCCTGGTTGTAATGAATCTGCTGGTAAAAAGAAATCTGTTAAAATTTCTCGTGCTGGTGTTTATCTTAAACCTTGCTTAGTTGAGGTCGCACACTGTGCTGTTAAAGATAAAACTAACACTTACTATGCTAATAAGTTTAACAAAATTTCTAAACGTCGTGGTAAGAAACGTGCCATCATTGCTATTGCTAGAAAGATTTTAGTTGCTATCTATCATATGCT
>CALVTA010000110.1 GCA_944359735.1 uncultured Bacilli bacterium
CATTACTACATACCACCTTTTTATTATGTAGTAATTATATCAAATTTATTGCGAAAAAAATTTACTCTTTTTTACTGAATTTTATAAGAAATCTTGCTAATTAAATTAATTTAGTAATATAATAGAGATATTAAATTTAGAAAGGACCTAGAAAAATGAAAAAAGTATTAATAACTGGAGGGGCTGGATTTATAGGCTTTCATTTGAGCAAAAAATTATTAGAAAATGATTATTTAATTATTTCTATAGATAATTTGAATGACTATTATGATATTAATTTAAAGAAAGCAAGAATAAATATATTGAAACAATATAGTAATTTTTCTTTTATTAAAATGGATATATCAAATAAGGATAAATTGATTGATTTGTTTAAACAGTATGAGTTTGATTTAGTTATTAATTTGGCAGCACAAGCTGGTGTAAGACATAGTATTGATCATCCTGATTCTTATATAACTTCTAATATTATTGGTTTTTATAACATTTTAGAATGTTGTAGGAATTATCCTGTACAACATTTGATATTTGCTTCTTCAAGCTCTGTTTATGGGAAAAATAAAAAGGTACCATATTCTACAGCTGATAAGGTGGATAAGCCTGCTAGTTTATATGCTGCTACTAAAAAAAGTGATGAGCTAATGGCATATGCTTATAGTAATTTATATGGAATAAAAACTACAGGAATTAGATTTTTTACAGCTTATGGTCCATATGGACGACCAGATATGGCTTATTTTTCTTTTACTAAAAATATATTTGATAATAAGGAAATAAAAATATTTAATAATGGAGATATGTATCGTGATTTTACTTATATTGATGATATAGTAGATGGTATTGTTAGCTTATTGGATAAAGAACCATCTAGCGATGATGGAGTGCCTTATAAAATATATAATATAGGTAATAACAAACCAGTAAGAATTAGTGATTTTGTCAAGATATTAGAAAATGAAATTGGTAAAGAAGCAAAAAAAGTATATTTACCAATGCAGCCAGGAGAAGTTTATCAAACCTATGCTGATATTACAGATTTAAAAAATGATGCAGCTTTTGTTCCTAAGACTTCAATCGAAGAAGGATTGCATGCATTTGTTGAATGGTATAAGGAATTTTATAATATTAATAAAAAATAAAGGTGCAATTATAGGGAGATAAAATGGAAAAAATTTGTGTATATACTTGTATTACAGGGAATTATGATAATTTAAAAGAAGTTAAAATAAAAAATGAAAATATAGATTATATATGTTTTACTAATAATAGAAGTATTACTTCTTCTGATTGGAAAATTATTTATATTGAAGATGAAAATTTAGATAATCATTATTTATCTAGAAAAATAAAAATGTTAGGTCATCCATATATTGATGAAAATTATACATTAAGTATATGGATAGATGCATCAATAATTTTTAAAAAGAGTATTAATGAGTTTTTATTGGAATATTTTGATATAAAAAAAGATTTATTAGCAGCATGTAAGCATTATGCTAGAAATTCTATTAGAGAAGAAGCTTCTGTATGTATTAGATATAAAAAAGATTCTAAAGATGTTATTAATAAATTATTATCATTTTATGAAAAAGAAAACTTTAAAGATGATCTTGGACTATTAGAAATGACATTAATCGTTAAAAGACATAATAATCCGTTAGTAAAAAAAACAATGAAGTTATGGTTTGAAATGATTTTAAAGTATAGTAAGCGTGATCAATTAAGTTTTATGTATTGTATCGATAAGACTGGATTAAAAGTAAAAACGATACCTATTAGTGTTTGGAATAATGATTATATAGAATTTACTCCGCATAAAAAGGAAAAATATGATTACAAATATCAGGTTTATTATGCTTATGATAGTGATTTTAATGAAGAAGATAGTGAAATGTTTGACTATTTAAATAAAAATAATGAATATATAGCAAATATTAAAATAGATGAGGATGTAAATAAACTTAGAATTGATTTGGCGGAAACAAAAGATATTTGTTTTGAAATAGTAAATTTAGAAGGAGTTGCTGAAGAAGATCTATCTTTTATTAATTTTCTAATATATAAAAATAAATTTATTTCTGAAAACAATGATCCTCAAATTATTATTAATAAACATTTTAATAAAAATGAAATCATAAGTATAAGTTTAAAAATGACAATCTTGGAGAAAGATGATTATCTTGATTTTTTTAAAGATTCTATTAATGATAATATAAAAAATAAAGAGGTTTTAATGTCTAAAATATATAGTTTAGAAATGGAAAATAAAAATCTAAAGGAATCAATTTCTTCAATTCTTAATAGTTCTTCTTGGAAAATTACGGCTCCTTTAAGAAGTTTATTTTCAAAAATAAAAAATAATAGATAGTGTAGATTTTATAGGGGGGTTAAAAGTAATGAAATCTTGTGACTTAAAACAGTCTAATTTTGAATTGTTAAGAATAATTAGTATGTTTTTTATCATAATAGACCTGTTCGGCAAGGTTATTGAACAAAATAGTCAAAATATGATATCATTGATTCAAGAATATAAAAGTGG
>CALVTA010000111.1 GCA_944359735.1 uncultured Bacilli bacterium
AAAGTTATCAACAACTTTTGCCACTTATTCACATATTTTTATGATTTCTTCTACTTTGGGCTGTAAATACTAACTATTATATAAATTCTAAAATTTTTCTTCTTGCATCTAATTGTTGTAAGCATTCTTTGTTTTTAGTTAATGTTTTGAGATTACTTTTAGTTGATTTCTTTAAGCCTTTATTTCTATTATATTCTCCTAACAATTTAAATACTATTTTAATATCTTTAACATTTATTTTATTAATTTTTGATAAATATTTATTAATAAATACATCATTATTAGTATTTAATACTGATTCAATTATATCAACTCTTTGAGGCAAATCATTAAATAATATTAGTCTGCTTTCATCAAGTTTGCTCATATTCACATTTTTGTATAAATACTGTTTCATATTATTCCCAACTTTGCATTTCCAATTTTTTCGATATTCGTATTCACTGACATATCTTTCTGCTAAGTTATCAAATTTATCATCCTCTATTTCATAAAAGTTTTCATTAAGTCTTGTGGATATAACATAATATTGATAATAACCATTTTTATAAAATTGTTCACGAATATTTTTAGAAAAACCAAAAACAGTATTATCTCGTGAATAATCATCTAATAATTTCATACTATTGGTATATATTTTACCACATTTATCTAGATAATTCTTATATGAAACAATATTAGTTTTTAAATCAGTTTTTTTCAAATTTTCTAAATAATAATCATCAAATTTTTGACAATAATAATTTATATAATTTAAAAACTTGTTATAATTATTAACATTATCTAATTCCAATTTTGTTTTAGATATTTCTAATATTTTTAAATACTCACTATCTCTAAAATCATATTCATTTAATCTTATTGAATAGAAAAAATTATTATACATTTCATTTGTAATATTGTTGTTTTTTGACAAAGATATTAATAAATCAATAATTGATTGTTTACTTGTTTTTTGTTTTTTTAATACATTTATATAATTGTTTAAACAATCCTCGTCAATCATTTCAAAATTGGTAAGTTTTATTATTGTTTGGAAACTATTTATATAGCTAATTTCTTCGCCACTTATTAAATGATTTTCTCCCATAAAAATATCGGAAATGATTGCAGATTCATTACCTAATTCTTTAACTATTTTTTTTCTTAAAGTTAAAATTTTTTCCTTATCTAATTCTTTTATTTTTGGTAAATGATACTTAAAATATTCATTTAATATAGTTTTGTATTCATTTTTATTTAATTTTTTTAAATTTTCAATTAAATTATGAAATTGATCAAAATTGGATAACAAATCAAAATTTTTTTCTAATGTATTACAAAAGGCTTCATATTCTTTGTTATAAGCAATCATAAGTAACTTAGGATACTTAAAAGTAATTTTAGGGAGAAAAGCGTAATTGGCTCTTTTAGACAAAATATCATATATTTCTATTTCTTTTAATTTTTTTAATGATATATTTAAGTTTTTTGAGTCTTCATCATAAAAGATTGCGTTATATAACTCATATTCATATATATTGTATGATTTCTTATTTTTAGGAAATTTATAAAAATAATAGTTATAATCAACTGATATATATTTAGAATCTAATCCCTCTAATAAAACATTGTTTTCTTTATCATCAATTCCTAACTCTTTAAAATTTCTATTGCTATTTGCATAGTTAATTAATATTGGATTTATTAGATTTTCATTTATTAATTTTTCATATAGTTCATTATACTCATCCTCTAAATATGATATAAACAGACATTTATCAAAATTTGCTTTAATTCCAGATTCATTTACTGATAAGTATAGAGAAATAGCAAAATTATATCTATGCTTTATATCTCTTATTTTAATATATTCTCCCTTATATAAATATCTCCAGTTTTTTAAATTCTTTTCGTGTGGAATTTTTATTCCTTCTGGTATCTGATTTTGCTTTTCATTAATTAATGACCAAATTATAGAGTCATAATCATGAATATTTATTTGATATAAATTTACTATAAAATCAAATATTTTTTCATATATATTCTTTATTTGATCTATATTATCATCATCATTTTCCTTATTATTTAATTCATTTAACTGATTTGAGGACTTTAATGAAACAATAAAAATAACTCTTTGTGTTGGAATAGGTTCTTTATAAAATTTATAAAATTCTTTTAAATATTCTAAAATTGTATCTGAATTATCATATCTATCCAATTCCTCTAAACATATTATTAAATCCCCAGCATTTTTATTTTTTAAATAGTATTCACCTATTATTTCATTATATAAATCTTTAGTATCATTTTCATCTATTATTCTAAAATTTTCTTCAGCTTTTTTATAAGCAATAACTGGTTTATAATAAATTACACATAATAGAGTTAGAACAGCTATTAAAGAGTACCCAATAAGAGTTAATTCTGGTATAAAAAGAGTAATAAATCCTAATTTTTCTAATATGCATAATATGTAGTAAAAAAATAGTATTAAAGCAAATATTGAATTATTGTATTTAAATTTAATATCAAATATATTATAATTTTTATCAATTTTCTTTTTATAATAATTCTTGTTTCCAATATTAAGTTTATCAATTAGTTGGTGCAAAAATATTCTATGTATATCTATTTTATTATCTTCATTACTACTATAACAATTCCATAGATTTATCTTTATTAGATTATTATTTTTTAATTTTTGTTTTTCATCTAGCATATTTATTAAAGTACTCTTACCAGAACCATAATCAGCAATCAGACCAATAAACTTTGCACCATTACTTATTGCACTTTCCAATGAATATAAATAAGAATCAAATCCTATCCAATCTTCTTTTGCTACGCCTTCAACAAGAAAATAATTTTTGTTTTCTTCCATTTACTGCCTCCTACTACTAAAAAGGTTCTTCGACATTAAAGGGTGCTGAGTAAATTTTCAGCATTCTTTTTTATACCAAAAAAAGACATCATAACATAAA
>CALVTA010000112.1 GCA_944359735.1 uncultured Bacilli bacterium
TAACACTTCGTCGATACCTACGCGTGTAGTGGACTTGCACCACCTAGCGATATGCCATGCACGGCACACAACAAAAAGGACGACTATTATTTATAGTTGTCCTTTTTAATTACCATTCTCTATCTTGATAAGGAGTATTTTCTACACCTTCGTTTTGTAGTTTTGTAACTAGTTTATCTAATTTACCTTTCCACATTCTTTTAAACCATTTTGTATTTCCAAATAGTTTTACTATTGTAGGACTTATAGCATAATATGTATGAATAAATAATCTACCATACCATGTTTCTGCTAGTGTGTAATCTCTAAATCTTCTTAAAGTCCAAACTTGAGGGCAATCATAAGAACCATAAACACATGTAGCAACATAGCAACCACCAGATTTTGATGCAGTTGGTCTTGCAGGGACAACATAGTTTGGATCAAGTTCTTTTATTTTATTATGATATTCCATTATTTTATCTATTAATTGCTCTTTATATTGTGCATTCCAACATTTATCTGTAATCCAACCACCACTTTGTGCACTATAAGTATAAGATTTTGCAGCTTCCAAATCAGTTGTAATTATTATTAAATTTTTATATACTTGAATATCATTATCTTTATCATCATCACATAAATCAATAGCTGTTTCTAATAATAAGATTGCTCCTTTTGTTTTTTCAGCATAACTTTCAAATGCATAATCACTTGGATGACCATCTCTTCCTTCATAATCTTTTCTGATTTTAGTATAAGCTGAAACAACTGAGACATTAATAGTTTCTGCTAGTTCAGCATTAATATCATCCATATCTGCTTTACATTTCATCAAAAATTTAAGAGCTATTTTTTTTATAGTTACAATTCCTTCTAAAATAGTGTTAGCCTCAGATAAACTTCCATATTTTGCATAATTCTTACAAGCAAGTGCAACTAAAGCACTGCATAATGATGTTGTTTCTTTGATTGCTTCTTTTTTTACTTTATCTGCTTTATCCTTTGGAGCATTATCTATCGCTTTTTGAAAAGCATTTACTGATTCATCTATTCTTAAATTTGCTAATGTTGATTGCCATCCTGCAGATTTTCCTTTTAATAACCATGCTTCATAGTTTTCTGGTTCAATTTCGATAATTTTGTTGCAATAATTTTCTGCTTCTTTTTTATTATCAGCATCATAAGCATTATTTGCCATCATAAGGAAGTTTTTAATTTTATCTTTTTCATCAACTTTTACTTTACTTCCAGAAACATCAACTTTTCCTTCAATCATCATTTTTTTTGCTTCTTCTACAGAATATTTTGTTCCACAACTCTCACAAACATAAACATTGTCTTTTTTTATTAAATCATTGCTTCCACACATTTCACATACAATTTTTTTCATACAAACTCACCTTACTTATTATTACTTATAAGTACCTTTCTTTCATTTACTATTATATATATTTCTTTAATTAATTTACTATTTGTATCTTCCTTTAGTTGTTCTATTAATTGATTAATTTTTGAATCTAATTCCATTGTTATATCATTAGATATCGGATCCATATATTTTATTAGTTCATAAAGTTCTATTAATTCCTTTTTTAATTCTTCTTTTTCACAATTATTTAATATAATTTCAATTTCAGTTTTCCAGTTATTAACATTTTGTGTTTTTATTGATATTTTCTCTTCTTGTGAATTTATAAAACTTATTCCATTTATTAAAAAATATAAAGAAATAAAACTTATTAGTATTAACACAAGTAATAATATTAATATAATAGGTGTACTAATTAATAATACTTTTGAAAGAAATAAAAATATAGTTGATATAATAGTTAATAATATATACACATAAATTGTTGATACATTTAAAATATCTTTTTTTAGTTCTAAGCTAGTATTTTTACTAATTAAAAATAATATTGTTAGATTAGATATTAAATAATAGGTAAATGATATAATGAAACCTGTTTCATTTTTGGGCTCAATTGGAATTAAAAATATTATCAAACTTAGTATTATAATAGTCACTATAGAAGGAATAATTATTTTTTTTCTATTCATAATTAAAGCCTCTCTTTCCCACAACCTGGGCAAAATTTACCAGCCTTTTTAAATTTGTAACCACAGTTAGGACATGTAGGCTCATTTTCAACTTTATTTCCACAATTATCACAAAATTGTTGATTAATTTCTATAGGACTACCACAATTATCACAATATTTAGTTTGATTCGAATTGACATTATTCATTGCGGTACCAAAAGTATTATTCACTGTTGAACCAACACTAGTCATTATACCCATTCCAATCCCTGCACTAGAGAAATTACCTGCACCTTCATTTTGAGCCATTTTTTCTGCAACATCATATCCTCGTTCTTCCTGATATGAATATCCTTCAGTTTTTCTTTTTTCAGCAATCCCTTCAGCTTCTATAATCATTTTTTTCTTTTCAGTTTCTTGATTAATAACATCAACCTTTTGTTTTAATTCTGCTTCAGCAACATCGGAATATTGTCTAAAAAATAAACTTTTAAATTTTTCATATTGTGAATCTCCATCTGGTTTAATAATTGTAGTTATAAAGAAATGCTTTAAATCAATACCATATTCTTTAAAATCTTGTAGTAACATTTTCTCCATATCATTTGATATTATTTCTAGTTTTTCATCTATTTCAAATATGTTTATTGAATTATCCTTGATATATTTAGAAAGATATGGTTTCAAATGTATGACTAAAAATGATCTAAAATAACTAACAAGTTTTTCCTTACTCAAATAACTTTCTGTTCCAACTAACTTTATTAAAAGTTTTCTCGCATCACTAATTGTAATCGCCATTTCACCATTAGCACCAATACTTAAAGGAAATTTATAAGTAGGTTCAATAAATTGTATTTTACTATCGGTTCCCCATTTAATAGCTAAGTGCTCAACTTTGTTTATAAAATAAACTTCACAATGAAATTGTGATTCTCCATTTGTAGGTATATTAATTAATTTTGATAAAATTGGAAGATTTTCAGTTTCTAAAGTATATTTACCTGCTTTAAAAGAATCAAGAGCTTTTCCATTCATAAAGAAGATTGCCTCTTGAGATTCATGAACAATCAATTGTGAACCAATGTTAAAATCTTCTTTTGGATGTTTCCATATAATTGTATCGTTATCTCCTTCATATTTAATAACATTAAGAATTTCCATTTATATATCACTCTCCTAAATAAAGAAATATCTCACAATTTCATTATATCATTTTTTTGTCGTATTGAATAGTAATTTGTCGAAATAAATAGCAAAAATGGGACAATTTTTCTAGGTGATATCGATGAATACTGAAAAAATAAAGTATATAAGAGATGAATTAGAAATAACTCAAGATGAAATATCCAGAATGTTAGGCTGTACTAGATCTGCTTATTCATTATGGAAGATTAATAAAAATACAATACCCCTAAATTATTTAAATAAACTATCTAACATATTGAATATTAATATAGATTACTTAGTTGATTTATCCGATGAAAAAAATGTTACTTTTAATAAAATAGATATTGATAGAAAAATATTAGGAGAGAAAATTAAACAAGCTAGAAAGTCAATTAATTACACACAGGAAAAGTTAGCAAGTAAATTGAATACAACACATTCAGTAATTAGTGCTTATGAATCTGGTAAAACTGCTGTCCCAACATTATTTATGATTGAGTTAGCTAAAACCACTAAAAAATCACTAAATTGGTTTCTAAACAAAATTTAGTGATTCAATATTAAAAAAGTATGCTATTGCATTCTAAATACTTAAATAAAAAACAAGATTATTAGCTATTGTACTAAAAAAGGGTAGATTT